>DASVYZ010000243.1:0-3157 GCA_036391935.1 Burkholderiaceae bacterium
CCACCAGGTGGCATAGGTGGAGAAGCGGAAGCCGCGCTCCGGCTCGAACTTGTCGATGGCGCGCATCAAGCCCAGGTTGCCCTCCTCGATCAGGTCGAGCAAGACCACGCCGCGGTTGATGTAATGCTTGGCGATCGACACGACCAGGCGCAGGTTGTGCTCGATCATTTTTTGCCGCGATTCGAAGTTGCCCTGCTTGGCCAAGGTGGCGTAGCGCACTTCCTCCTCGACGGAAAGCAGCGGGCGCGAGCCGATCTGGTTCAGATAATGTTGCGTGGTGTCGGTCGACAGCTCCGCCGCCAACACCTTCTTCAACTCATCTACCGCCTCGTTGCCGGGACGTTCATCACCCGTCGAGGTGGCATCTTCCTCGTCGAGTATGCCGTCTGCATCGTCCTCGACGTCTTCCACGTCGAGCGAAATCTCGTCGCCGATATCTTCGGCACCGCCCTCGGCTTCACCAATTTTATGCGATTCGCGCGTCATGGGTAGAATGATATCAGCGTGGCGGCAGGAATTTGGTCGGATCAACGGGCTTGCCCTGCTGCCGCACTTCGAAGTGAAGTTTCACGGCATCGGAATCGGTGTCGCCCATTTCGGCAATCTGCTGCCCCTTGGTGACGACCTGTCCCTCCTTGACCAGGATGGTCTTGTTGTGCGCATAGGCGGACAGCAAGGCATTGGTATGTTTGACGATGACGAGATTGCCATAGCCGCGCATGGTGCCGGCATACAGCACCTTGCCATTGGCCGCCGCCATGACTTGCTGGCCGCTCTTGCCGGCGATATCGATACCCTTCTTGGATTCCTCGTACTGCCCGATCAGCTTGCCGTCCGCCGGCCAGCCCCAGCTCACCGCTTCTTCCGGTGCGGCCGTGTCGGCGGCACGGTCGGCCGCCGTGGCTGCGGGCGCAACCCGTGCAGGCGCGGCGCCCGCCGGCTGCGGTACGGAGGCCGGCGCAAGCGCGGGAGCCGCATCGGGCTTCTGCATATCGGCGAAAGCAGCATCGGAATACGGCTTCTTGTCGCCACGCGGCGCGGTCTTGTTCAGGCTTTGCGCCCCCTGCGGCGCCAGCGGGGTACGCACGATCTCGCCCTGTTGCGGCACTGGAGCGAACTGCGCGCCGCCCGTCGCATTGGCGGTCTCTTCAGGCGGCAGGACACGCAACACCTGCCCGACCTTGATATCGTTCGGATTGGCGAGATTGTTCCAGGCGGCGATGTCGCGCGGGCTTTGGCCGTTGTCGAGCGCGATATGGGTCAGCGTGTCGCCCTTCTTGACCTGGTAGTAGCCGTGCTCGTCGCCGGTATGGCCCGAAGGCGCGGCGGGTGCCGCCTGGGTCGGCTGCTGGGCTGAAGGTTGAGGCACGCCATTGCGATCGACGATAGGCGCGGGGCTCATCGGTGTGGAGCAGGCTGCCAGGGACGCGAGCAGGGCAAGCAATGCGACGCGCAATAAAACGTGTTTCTTCATTCTTTCTCGATTCGGGTTAAACAGTACCGGGACGCAAGGGCACGAAATGGCAATCTTCCAGCGTCTCGCTCGACCACTCGTATTTGCCGAGCCGCCTTATCAATTGCAGCACCTGATGGCGCCCCCCTACCGGGGCAACCAGCCTGCCGCCTATCGTCATCTGTTCCAACAGGGTTTGCGGGACTTCCATGCCGGCGGCGGCCAGAATGATACCGTCAAATGGCGCCGCCTGCGGCAGACCAAGCATACCATCTCCGTAGTGCAAACGGATATTGGCGATGCGCAGCGGACGCAAATTGGTTTTTGCCAATTCATGCAGCGGCTTGATGCGCTCGATCGAGTAGACGTCCTGCGCCACTTGCGACAGCACCGCAGCCTGATAGCCGCAGCCGGTGCCGATCTCCAGCACGCGCGTCAATTCACCGCCGTTGCGCATGACCTCGATCATGCGTGCGACGATGTAAGGTTGCGAAATCGTCTGATGGTGACCGATCGGCAGCGAGGCATCGATATAAGCCTGGCTCGACAAGCCGGGATCGAGGAACAGATGGCGCGGCACAACCTGCATCGCGGCAAGCACCCTTTCGTCCTTGACCCCTTGCTGCGCCGTGCGCATCACCATGGCGCGGCGCACGGCGTCGGACACCAGCGGGTGGGAACGTTCGGGGGCATTGGAAGTCGGCGTGACGGGCAAGGAGGCCTGCCGAGCCATATGTTGCGCGACATGCCGGGCGGCGTTTTGCGTCGCAGTCTGCGGCGTGGCGACCGGATTGGCCGGCTTAGCCAGATTGGCCGCCGGCGCGCGTCCTGCCGCCCCGGGCTTGTCGACCACGGAAGACAGCGTCAGCGGGAAGCGCTTGTTCTTCCCCGTCATGCGAGCCCTTCATGAAGGCCGGCCAACAGCTCGCGGTGCGTCAAATCGACTTGCAGCGGCGTCACCGACACGCCGCCCTGGGCCGTGACATGAAAATCCGTGCCTTCACCCGCATCCTTGGCCGCGCCGACGGGGCCGACCCAATAGATGTCGCGCCCGTGGGGGTCCTTGGCCTTGACGACCGGCTCGGAAACATGGCGTTTGCCCAGGCGCGTGGCCACCACCTTGCCGAGGTCTTCATAAGCGCGGTTGGGAATATTGACGTTCAGCAGGAAGGGGCGCGGCAGCATCTCGAAACGGCGCTGTACGATATCGCGCGCCACCCGCGCGGCAGAGTCGAGATGCTGCCAGCCGTGCTCGACCTGCGAAAATGCGATCGCCGGAACACCGAACAGGTAGCCTTCGGTCGCCGCAGCGACGGTGCCGGAGTATAGCGTATCGTCACCCATGTTCTGCCCCTGATTGATGCCCGCCACGACCAGATCGGGCCGCTCGGGCAGCAGGCCGGTCAATGCAAGATGGATGCAATCTGACGGTGTGCCGTTGACGAAATAAAAACCGTTGGGCGCGCGCTGCAGCGACAGCGGCCTGTCCAAGGTCAGGGAGTTGGACGAACCGGAGCGATTGCCCTCGGGTGCGATGACCGTGACTTCGGCGATGGCCGCCAAGGAGTCGGCCAGGGCCGCGAGACCGGGTGCGAGATAACCGTCGTCGTTACTGATGAGAATGCGCATGCGGCGATTTTACCCGATGCAAGTTAACGTTCTTGTGACTGTCTTGCTATTTTGCTGCATAATCACAAAAACTAA
>DASVYZ010000244.1:0-1969 GCA_036391935.1 Burkholderiaceae bacterium
CCCGACGCGGTATGCACGCGGCGGCCGCTCATGCGTTCGATGATGGCGGAGTCGGGCACGTCGATTTCGAGCACGTAATCGATCGCCACGCCGGCTTCCTTCATCGCGTCGGCTTGCGGAATCGTGCGCGGGAAGCCGTCGAACAGATAGCCGTTGGCGCAATCGGCCTCCTTCAGGCGGTCCTTCACCAGGCCGATGATGATGTCGTCGGACACGAGGCCGCCGGCATCCATCACCTGCTTGGCCGCGAGACCGAGCTCGGTGCCGGCCTTGATGGCGGCGCGCAGCATGTCGCCCGTCGAGATCTGCGGAATGTTGAACTTTTCCTTGATGAAAGTAGCTTGCGTGCCCTTACCGGCACCCGGCGCTCCTAACAGGATGAGGCGCATGAATTTTCCTAATCGAGTTTTGAATAATTGTGGCGGCGCGATCTTACCTGCGCCTTACGGGTTTTTCCCCAGGGCGCTTCGCAGCGCCCTCCCCCGCATTCTCACGACAAACTTACCACAGAATCGCACCAAATCAACACTTTCGCATTGATTTAGGTCAGAAGTTTTGTGTTTTCAAGGGGTTTGCGCCGCTTTATGCACCAAAGCAAGGCGGACACGCGCCAGATCCTCGGGAGTATCCACCCCTGCCGCCGGGATGGCATCGGTGACGTGGACCGCGATGGGCAAACCATGCCAGAGCACGCGCAACTGTTCCAGCGCTTCAATCTGTTCCAGCGGCGAGACGGCCAGCGAGGAATAGTTTTGCAGGAACGAATTGGCGTAGGCATACAGGCCGATATGGCGCAGCGGCGCGTATCCGGCGGGCAGCGCCGCGCGCGTCTGCGCGAAACCGTCGCGGTGCCAGGGAATCGTGGCGCGCGAGAAATACAGTGCCTGCCCGCGCTGGTTCAATACCACCTTGACGCAATTCGGGTTGAAGGCATCCTCCACGCCTTCGAGCGGATGCGCCGCCGTGGCCATGGGCTGGCCCGGCACCACGAGGGCAGCCGTGGCGGCGATCAATTGCGGATCGATCAGCGGCTCGTCGCCCTGCACGTTGACCACCACGGCGTCCTCCGCCAGTTGCAGCCGCGCCGCCACTTCGGCGATGCGATCGGTGCCCGAGGGATGGTCGGCGCGCGTCATTTCGGCGCGGATGCCGTGCCTCTCGCAGGCGGCGACGATGTCGGCATGGTCGGTGGCGACGATGACTTGCGTTGCGCCGGAGAGCAAGGCGCGCTCGGCGGTGCGCACCACCATGGGCTTGCCGCCGATGTCGGCCAGCGGCTTGTTGGGCAGCCGGGTCGACGCCATGCGCGCCGGCACGACCACGGTAAAACCCGCGGTGAAACCCTTCATGCCGCGGGAGCGTCCGCAGCGGGCGCCGACAGGTCGCGCGCCTGGTCGGTCCACATGACGGGAATGCCGTCGCGGATCGGGAAGGCCAGCTTGTCGGCATTGCAGATCAATTCCTGGGCTTTCCTGTCGTGCTGCAGCGGTCCTTTGCAGACCGGGCACACCATCACGTCAAACAATCGCGCATCCATGCAGTTTCTCCACTATCTGTGCGGCCAGCGCGGCATCGAGTTGCGCCGCCACCGGCACGACCATCAGGCGCGCATCGTGCGCCAGGGCCGGAACATGGCGGCATTTTACCGCATCCTTCTCGGTGATCAGGATGCAATCAGCCTGGATGTTCCCGAAGGAAAATCCGGCAAAGTCGAAATGGTCGGGCAAGGGCATGGGCTCGAAGCGCAAGCCGGCCGCGCGCAGCATGGCGAAAAAGCGCTCGGGGTTGCCGATGCCGGCCGCGGCGGCGATACGCAGGTTTTGCCCGGCCAGCGCGGCGAGCGTGGTCGCGCCCGAACCATCGAGGCGCGCCACGGCGCCCGGCACCAGGTCCATGCGCCAGGAGCCGCTCCGCGGCTCGGCGGAATTGACGATGGAAAAATCGCGCGCCCGCGTGGCCGGTTCGCGCA
>DASVYZ010000245.1:0-2013 GCA_036391935.1 Burkholderiaceae bacterium
ACGCCCGGCCACGTCGACTTCAGCTATGAAGTCAGCCGTTCGTTGTCGGCCTGTGAAGGCGCCTTGCTGGTGGTCGATGCTTCGCAGGGCGTGGAGGCGCAGACCGTGGCCAATTGCTATACCGCCATCGAACTCGGCGTCGAAGTGGTGCCTATCCTGAACAAGATCGACCTGCCTTCGGCCAACCCCGAAAACGCCATGACCGAGATCGAGGAAGTGATCGGTATCGATGCCTCGGAAGCGGTGCGCTGTTCGGCCAAGACCGGCATGGGTGTGGAAGACGTGCTCGAAATGCTGATCGCCAAGGTGCCGCCGCCGCAAGGCGACCCCGATGCGCCGCTGCAAGCCTTGATCGTCGATTCCTGGTTCGATAATTACGTCGGCGTGGTGATGCTGGTACGCGTGGTCAATGGCACCTTGCGTCCCAAGGACAAGATTTTGCTGATGGCGACCGAAGCGCAATACCTGACCGAAAGCGTCGGCGTGTTCACGCCCAAGTCGCTCAGCCGCGATGCCTTGACGGCCGGGCAGGTAGGTTTCGTCATCGCCGGCATCAAGGAATTGAAAGCGGCACGCGTGGGCGATACGGTCACGCTTGCCGCCAAGCCGGCACCTGAGCCTTTGCCCGGCTTCAAGGAAGTGCAGCCGCAGGTGTTCGCCGGCCTGTTCCCTGTCGAAGCCAATCAGTACGATGCACTGCGCGACTCGCTGGAAAAGCTGAAGTTGAACGATGCGGCCCTGATGTACGAACCGGAAGTGTCCCAGGCCCTGGGGTTCGGCTTCCGCTGCGGTTTCCTCGGTTTGCTGCACATGGAGATCGTGCAGGAACGCCTGGAGCGCGAGTTCGACATGGACTTGATCACCACGGCGCCCACCGTCATCTATGAAGTGGTGCAGCGCGACGGCACCATCATCATGGTGGACAATCCGTCCAAGATGCCCGACCCGTCCAAGATCGAAGAAATCCGCGAGCCGATCGTGACGGTGAACCTTTACATGCCGCAGGAATACGTCGGTTCGGTCATCACGCTGTGCACGCAAAAGCGCGGCATCCAGATGGATATGAGCTATCACGGCAAGCAGGTCAAGCTGACCTATGAAATGCCGATGGCCGAGATCGTGCTCGACTTCTTCGACAAGCTCAAATCCACCTCGCGCGGCTATGCCTCGATGGATTACGAGTTCAAGGAATACCGTCCGTCCGACGTGGTCAAGGTCGACATGCTGATCAACAGCGAAAAGGTCGATGCGTTGGCCATCATCGTGCACCGTGCCAACAGCCAGTACCGAGGCCGTGCCGTGGCGGCGAAGATGCGCGAAATCATTCCGCGCCAGATGTTCGACGTGGCGATCCAGGCCGCTATCGGCTCGAACATCATCTCGCGCGAGAACGTCAAGGCGCTGCGCAAGAACGTGCTGGCCAAGTGCTACGGCGGCGACATTTCGCGCAAGCGCAAGCTGCTGGAAAAGCAAAAGGCCGGCAAGAAGCGCATGAAACAGGTGGGCTCCGTCGAGATCCCGCAGGAAGCATTTCTGGCAATCCTCCAAGTGGATGAAAAATGAGCGGACAGTCGATACTGAGTTACTTCACCTTGATCCTGTTTGTCCTGACGATCGTCACCGGCATCATCTGGTTCCTTGATGTGTTTTACCTGGCCAAGCAGCGCAAGGCCAAGGCGGCCGCAGCGCTGGCCGAATTCGATGCGCGCAGCGCCAAGCTGAAGGCCGAAGGCATCAAGTTCGACGAAGGCGGGCGCGCGGCGCTGGAAGCGAGTATCTTGCGCCAGCCGACCTGGATCGAATACTCGGGCAGCTTCTTTCCGGTGATCGCCGTGGTGTTCTTCGTGCGCTCCTTCCTGTTCGAACCGTTCAAGATTCCTTCGGCCTCGATGGAGCCGACGCTGTTGTCGGGCGACTTCATCCTCGTGAACAAATTCACCTATGGCGTGCGCCTGCCGTTGCTGAACAAGACCATCGTCCATGTCGGCGATCCCAAGCGCGGTGATGTGATGG
>DASVYZ010000246.1:0-9175 GCA_036391935.1 Burkholderiaceae bacterium
ATTGTTCAACGACCGCTTCCGGCAGCGCAAAGCTCTTGATCGGATGGATGCTCGCGACGGTAGCGCCACGCTCGCGCGCCGCTTGCAGGCAGCCGGAATCGAGCGCCCCGCTGCAGTGAAATACGACACTGGTCTCATCAAGCAGGCCGGTTGATGCCAGCCTGGCGCAGGTTGGCGCAATGTCCCCATCCGGCGTACCGATCAGGAATACCTCGCTTTTTTTCAGCGTTTCAAACGATGCGGTCGCCCGTCCGGCACCGATAAAGGCGGCGGCGGCTTCTGCGCTGGGATGCGTTCGGTTGAGCACGTCAGCAATGTGGGCCGTGCCGCTCTGCGACCAAAGACGGCCCAAACTGCGGCCGAGCTTGCCGCAACCGATGAGGCTGAGGGAGTGGCGCAAGGAGTTCAGGCGCTGTACTGCATCATGCTCGAATTGGCGCCCAAGGGCGGCAAATGGGCGTGCAGCGGCGCAGCGCGGAATTCGCCGATCTTGCGCGCGACGAATTCGATGATGTCGGCGGGCAGGTTGGCGCTATGTTCGCGGAAGAGTTTTTCCACACGGTCGTTATTGAAGCCGCCTTCGTTGACCATCAAGGGCGTGGCCTTGTAGCGCCCGTTACCGTGTTCGCCATCGTCAACGGCGGTATGGGAGAAGCCGGTGGCGGGCTTCCAGGTGAAGGCACGCTCGGCGCGGCGGCGGCCCTTGTCGTAACAGAGTTGAAGCTGCTTCGGCTGCTCGGACTCGTCGATCCAGACGATCAAATCCATGGTCTCGGACGTGAACCAGCGGCGACGCAGTTCACCGGCGACCTGTCTTACATCTCGGATTTCTCTGAGCGCATTGATCATTTGACTTCAGTGTAACGACAGCTTGTCCGATGCACAATCCCAATGGCACTATTGTTACAACAATAATCCAGTTTGTACGACATCCGGCATTTCAAAGCTGCGGCAGCCGTTAAAATTGACAAAAGGCAACATTGTCAACAACAAGTTTATGACGAATTGTGACCGTGGTCAATTGCCAGACATAAATCGATGCACTTTGGCAAGCGGTTTCTTATCCGTTAGCCAAGAAACTTGATCGATGGAGAAGTTTGCCACATTTCTCCCTCAGATGGATGGTTAATTTTGCAGGCCAGATGGCGAGCCTGAAAATGTGGGTGCATCAGGGCTTCGTCCATGCGCAATACGGGGGTGACGCAGCAATCGGCATGGGCGAACTTGCCGGTCCACCAGGCCAGGTCGCGCGAGGCAAATAGTGTTGCCAATTCCGACTTGACCGCCAAGGCGTCGGCGCCGCCGATTTCCTGACCCCTGGACCAATGGCGCTCGATCAGATCCGGTCGTTCCAGCACCTCGCAACAGCTTTCCCAGAATTTGTGTTCCAGCGCGCCAACGGCCATGTAGCGGCCGTCGCTGGTGGCATACAGGCTGTAGCAGGGTACGCCGCCGGTCAGCAGGTCGAGCCCCGGTTCCGCGGGGCGGCCGCGATGGTTCACCGCCACCAGCGGCATGATGTTGTGAGCAAACACGCAATCGGTCATGGCCACATCGACATGGCGGCCTTGTCCATTCAACTTGGCGCCGACCAGGGCCGCCAGTATGCCTTGCAGCGCGCTTTGTGTACCGCCGAGCAAATCGCCGATCTGCAGATTCGGCAAGGCCGGCATGGCGCCGGCCACGGCATTCTGTTCCAGCATGCCGGCATAGCCGGCGTAATTGATGTCGTGGCCCGCCATTTGCGCCAGCGGCCCCGATTGCCCGTAGCCGGAGATCGAGCACAGCACCAGCGCCGGATTGCGCGCCTTGAGCGCGTCCCAGCCCAGGCCGAGCTTGTTCATCACGCCGGGCCGGAAGCTTTCCATCACCACGTCGGCTTGCTCGACCATGGCCAGGAAACGCTCGCGTTGGTCAAGCTGCTTGAGGTCGAGCCGCAGGAATTGCTTGCCCCGGTTGACGGCGGCAAAAAACAGCGACACGTCATTCCTGACCGGGCCCATGCTGCGAGCGTAGTCGCCCAAGCCAGGATCTTCGATCTTGAGCACCTCGGCGCCCATATCGGCCAGATGCATGGCTGCCGCCGGCCCTGGCAGCAAACGTGTCAGATCGAGGACGCGTATGCCTTGCAGGGGGAGGGTGACATATTCGGTCATAGCTGCTCCAGGGCTTCCTGTTTTTCCAGCCATTCGGCCTCGAGCTGTTCCAGCTCTTTGGCGCAATAGGCTTGGTCGGTGAGCAGTGTCTTCAATTCTTCCTTGTTGGCCGCATCGTAGATCGCAGGGTCGGCCATGCGGGCATCGACAGCGGCTTTCTTGTCATTGAGCTTGGCCATCTGCTCTTCAAGCCGCTTGATGCGTGATTCGATCGGCTTTCTCAGGGCGGACAGACGCTGCCGCTCCTCGGCTTCCTGGCGCTTCTGCTCACGCCGGTCGACAGACGGCGCGACGGGTTCTTCTTTCTTCGTCGTCGGCAGCGCCACAGGTTCATCGCTCTTGGCCGCCAGCTTGGTCTTGAACAGCCAGTCGCGGTAGTCGTCGAGGTCGCCGTCGAAAGGCTGCAGTTTGCCGTCGGCGACGATGATGAATTGGTCGGTGGTGGCGCGCAGCAGATGGCGATCATGCGATACCAGTACCAGCGTGCCTTCGAATTGCGCCAATGCCATGGTCAACGCCTCGCGTGTCTCAAGATCGAGGTGGTTGGTCGGTTCGTCCAGCAACAAGAGATTGGGGCGTTGCCACACGATCAACGCCAAGGCCAGGCGGGCCTTTTCTCCGCCCGAGAACGGTGCGATCTTCGAAGTCGCCATTTCGCCGTTGAAGTTGAAGCTGCCGAGGAAGTTGCGTAATTCCTGCTCGCGCGTGGTCGGCGCGAGTTTGGTCATGTGCCACAGCGGCGATTCGTCGTGGCGCAGCATCTCGACCTGGTGCTGGGCGAAATAGCCGACGGCCAGGCCCTTGCCGAAGCGCGATTCGCCGGACAGGGGCGCCAGTTCGCCGGCAATCGTCTTGATCAGCGTGGATTTGCCGGCGCCGTTGACGCCGAGCAAGCCGATGCGCTGGCCGTTTTGCAGCGAGAAATTGATGCGCGAGACGATGGCTTTGCTCTGTTCGTCGCTAAGGCGATAGCCGGCATCGACGTCTTCCATCACCAGCAGCGGATTGGGCGCGTTGGCCGGTTCGCGGAATTCGAACGAGAATTCGGCGGCGGCGCGCAAGGGTGCCAGCTCTTCCATCTTGGCCAGCGCCTTCATGCGGCTTTGCGCCTGGCGCGCCTTGGTGGCCTTGGCCTTGAATCGGTTGATGAAGGATTCCAGATGAGCGCGCTGGCGGGCCTGCTTCTCTATCATGCCTGCAGCCAGCTCCAGTTGCGCGGCGCGCTGGCGCTCGAAGGCGGAATAGTTGCCGCTGTAGCGTTTGAGCTTGCGTTCGTCGATATGGACGATCACGTTGACCACGCCATCGAGGAAGTCGCGGTCGTGCGAAATCACGATCAACGTACCTGCATAGCGCTTGAGCCAGTCTTCGAGCCAGATGATGGCATCGAGATCGAGATGATTGGTCGGTTCGTCGAGCAGCAGCAAGTCGGACGGACACATCAGCGCCTGCGCCAGATTCAGGCGCATGCGCCAGCCGCCCGAGAAACTCGCCACGGGCTGCTCCATCTGCGCCATGGAGAAACCCAGGCCGAGCAGCAACTGCTCCGCGCGTGAGCGCACGGTGTAGGCATCGGCGTCGGCCAGGGCGCCATGCAGTTCACCGATCCGGATGCCGTCATGCTGCGCTTCCGGCAGGGCTTCCTGTTCGGCCAGTTCGGCTTCCAGCCGGCGCAGCCTGGCGTCGCCGTCGATGGCGTAGTCAATGGCGGTGCGCTCCAAAGGCGGCGTTTCCTGCGCCACGTAAGCCACGGCCCATTTGGCGGGAAAGTCGACACTGCCGAGGTCGGCATGCAATTCATTGCGCAGTACGCCGAACAGGCTCGATTTGCCTGCGCCATTGGCGCCGATCAAGCCTATCTTGTCGCCGGGATTGAGGGTAAGGTCCGCATTCTCCAACAGCGGCTTGACGCCGCGCGTGAGAGAAACCTGCTGGAAACGGATCATCGGTTTTGCAGCTGTTCGGCGGTGACGGTGAATACCATGTCGTCGCCGGCCGAAGTCGAGACCCAGGTCAATTCAAGATCGGGAAAGGCGGCTTCGGCGTAAGTGCGTTCGTGGCCCACTTCGACCATCAGCACGCCGTTCGGCGCCAGACGCGAAGCGGCGCCCGCCACGATCTTGCGCACCAGGTCCATGCCGTCTTCTCCGCCGGCCAGCGCAATTTGCGGTTCGCGGCGGTATTCCTCGGGCAATCGGCTCATCGAATCCCTGTTCACGTAAGGCGGATTGCTGATGATGAGGTCGTATTGCTTGGCCGGCAGCGCATCGTACAAGTCCGATTGATAGAGTGCGATGCGCTCCCGCAGGCCATAGTCGGCTACGTTCCGTTCAGCCACGGCCAAGGCGTCGGGCGAGATATCCACCGCATCGACATGCGCGCCGGGGAAGGCATCGGCCAGCAGGATGGGCAGGCAACCCGAACCGGTGCAGAGGTCGAGCACTTCGCAAACGGAAGACGGGTCGGCTACCCAGGGTGACAATTGCTCGGGAATCAGCTCGGCGATGAAGGAGCGCGGCACGATCACACGCTCGTCAACGTAGAAACGGTAATTGCCGAGCCAGGCTTCCTTGGTGATGTAGGCGGCGGGTATGCGCTCGGCAGCACGGCGTTCGATCACGTCGAGCACGGCGCCGATTTCGTTTCGCAACAAGCGCGCGTCGAGGAAGGGTTCAAGCTGGTCGAGCGGCAGGTGCAGCGTATGCAGCAGCAGGTAGGCCGCTTCGTCCAGGGCATTGTTGCTGCCATGGCCGAAGAAAAGCTTCGCCGCGTTGAAGCGGCTGACGGCGTAGCGCAGCAAGTCGCGGAATGTAACGAAGGTTTCTTTGGGGATAAAGGTGTCTTGGGGCATATCAGGCTAAAAGGTTTTCCAGCGTACGGCGATAGATGTTCTTGAGCGGATCGATGTGGCGCAACTCGATATGCTCGTCGATCTTGTGGATGCTGCCGTTGGGCGGGCCGAATTCGATGACTTGCGGGCAGATCTGCGCGATGAAGCGGCCATCGGACGTGCCGCCGGTGGTCGACAGCTCCGCCGTCAGCCCGGTTTCGGCCTTGATCGCTTCGGACAGGGCGTCGCTCAACTCGCCGCGCGGCGTCAGGAAAGGCTGGCCGCCCACGTTCCAGTGCAAGTGGTAGTCGAGTCCGTGTTTGTTCAGGATCGTATGCACGCGCTGCTGCAAGCCTTCGGCCGTGCTGGCCGTGGAAAAGCGGAAATTGAACAGTACCGTCAATTCTCCGGGGATGACATTGGTCGCGCCCGTGCCGGCCTGGATATTCGAAATCTGGAACGAAGTCGGCAGGTAGTATTCATTGCCTTCGTCCCAGATTTCCGCAGTCAGTTCCGCCATTGCCGGAGCGAAGGCATGGATCGGGTTCAGTGCAAGCTGGGGATAGGCGATATGGCCCTGGATGCCGCGCACGATGAGCTTGCCCGAGAGGCTGCCGCGCCGGCCGTTTTTTATCGTGTCGCCGAGTTCGTCGGCCGAGGTCGGTTCGCCGACGATGCAGAAGTCGAGCTGCTCTCCGCGCTCCCGCAGGTGGCGGCACACCACGACGGTGCCGTCGGTGGCCGGCCCTTCCTCGTCGCTGGTGATCAGGAAACCGATGGAACCCTTGTGATCCGGATGGGCGGCGCTGAACTCTTCGACCGCCACCACCATGGCGGCAATCGAGGTCTTCATGTCGGCTGCGCCGCGGCCGTAGAGCTTGCCGTCGCGATGGGTAGGCTGGAAGGGGGGCGAAGCCCATTGGTCCAGCGGACCGGTCGGCACCACGTCGGTGTGCCCCGCGAACACCACCAGCGGCTGGCCGGTGCCTTTCTTCGCCCAGAGATTGGTGACCCCGCCCGAGGCGATGGTTTCGCATCGGAAGCCGAGCGGGGAGAGCAGATCGATCAAGTGCTGCTGGCAGCCTTGGTCGGCCGGCGTGACCGAGGACAAGGCGATCAGCTTTTCCGATAATGCCAGTGTCTTGCTCATGCCAGGTCGAGCCCCGAATAGTCGGCGTCGGAAAAGCCGACATGCACGGTCTTGCCCGTGACGAGCACCGGGCGCTTGATCACCGAAGGCGATTCGATCATCAGGGCGATGGCTGTTTTTGCATCGACCACCGCAGCCTTGCGCTCGTCCGGCAGGCCGCGCCAGGTCGTGCCCTTGCGGTTGACCAGGATTTCCCAATCGACTTGCTTGAGCCAGCCCTTGATCAGGCTTTCGCTGACGCCGGCTTTTTTGAAATCGTGAAATTCATAGGCGTGCTCGTGCTGGTCGAGCCAGGTGCGCGCCTTCTTGACCGTGTCGCAATTCGGTATGCCGTACAGGGTAATGCTCATCAGATATTGAGGGTAAATTCGGTGAAAGTGGCGGTTTCTTCCTTGGGCGGCTCGGGTTCAGGTTCCGGCTGCTTGCCGTCCTTGGAATTGTTGATCAGCCAATAGAGATTCGAGGCCGAATCGGCATTGGCCATGGCGTCGTCCTGCGTCACCACGCCGTCGCGTATCATTTGCAGCAGCGCCTGCTCGAAGGTTTGCGAACCGGGCGAGAGCGATTTCTCAATCGCTTCCTTGATCTGGCCGACTTCGCCTTTTTCGATCAGCTCGGCTATGTGGCGGGTATTGAGCATCACCTCGACCGCGGCGCGGCGGCCCCCGTCCACCGACGGAATCAGGCGTTGCGAGATGATCGCCTTGAGCGAGCCGGCAATGTCGGGCAGGAGCGATTGGCGTGTTTCGATCGGGAAGAAGTTAATGATACGCGTCAGGGCTTGATAGCTGTTGTTGGCGTGCAGCGTAGCGACCACGAGGTGGCCCGATTGCGCATAGGCCAGGGCGGCCGACATGGTGTCCTTGTCCCGGATTTCGCCGATCAGAATGCAATCGGGCGCCTGACGCAGGGCGTTGCGCAGGGCGATTTCCAGCGTGCGCGCATCGGTGCCGACTTCGCGTTGGTTGACGATGGATTTCTTGTTGCGGAACAGGAATTCGATCGGGTCTTCGATCGTCAGGATATGGCCGGCCTTGGTTTCGTTGCGATGGTCGAGCATCGCCGCAATCGTGGTCGATTTGCCCGAGCCTGTCGCGCCGACGATCAACAGCAGGCCGCGCTTTTCCAGGATCAGGTCGCCCAGCACCATCGGCACATTCAGCGTTTCGAGCTTGGGGATCTGATAGGGGATGTAGCGCAGCACGGCCGAGATACTGCCCCGCTGCCGGAATGCCGAGAGGCGGAAGCTGCCCACGCCGGCCACGGGGATGCCCATGTTGAGTTCGTTGTCACGGTCCAGATCGGTCAGCTTGTCCGACGATACGACTTCGGCCAGCAAACCGAGAATGGATGCATTGTCCATCTTTTGCTGGTTGATCGGTATCATCTGGCCCGCCACCTTGATATGGATGGGAGCATTGACCGCCATGAACATGTCGGATGCTTCCTTTTCCTTCATCAGCCCGAATAAACGATCCATTACCATGGCTATCCCCTTCTCGAGTGAATCTTTATCAATCGCGCAGCAATTCGTTAATGCCCGTCTTGGAGCGGGTCTGGGCATCGACCTTCTTGACGATCACGGCGCAATACAGGCTGTACTTGCCGTCGGCCGAGGGTAGGTTGCCCGAGACCACGACCGAGCCGGCCGGTACGCGGCCGTAACTGACTTCGCCCGTGGCGCGGTCATAAATCTTGGTCGATTGACCGATATAGACGCCCATCGAAATCACGGAATTCTCTTCCACGATCACGCCTTCCACGATTTCCGAACGTGCGCCGATGAAGCAATTGTCTTCGATGATGGTCGGGTTGGCTTGCATCGGTTCGAGTACGCCGCCGATGCCGACGCCGCCCGAGAGATGGACGTTCTTGCCGATCTGGGCGCAGGAGCCGACCGTGGCCCAGGCGTCGACCATGGTGCCCTCATCGACGTAGGCGCCGATGTTGACGAAGGAGGGCATCATCACCACGTTCTTGCCGATGAAGCTGCCGCGCCGCGCGACTGCCGGCGGCACCACGCGGAAGCCGCCTTTGGCAAAGTCTTCGGCGCTGTAATCGGCGAACTTGGTCGGAACCTTGTCGTAGAACTGCATGGCGTTGCCCGATGGCATGACGACATTATCTTCCAGGCGGAACGACAGCAGCACGGCTTTTTTGACCCATTGATTGGCGACCCATGCGCCGCTGTCTTTCTGCGCCACGCGCAGCGAGCCTTTGTCGAGTTCGGCCAGTACGTGGGCTACCGCGTCGCGCACTTCGGCGGGGGCGGACCTTGGGGAAAATTCGGCGCGGCGTTCCCACGCCTGTTCAATGGTTTGCTGCAATGCTTGGGTCATCTTGGTTCCGGAATTGGATATTGATTGTCGGGACAGCTTATTGGCCTACTTTATTGGCCTGGTCATTTTTGTAGCTTCTTGCCGAATTCGACGATGCGGCGGGTTGCTTCCAGGCATTCGTCGATTTCCGCCACCAGCGCCATCCGCAAGCGGTTGCGCCCGGGGTTGTCGCCGTGTGCGTCGCGTGCAAGGTAACTGCCCGGCAGCACGGTTACATTATATTCGGCATACAGCCGTTTGGCGTACTCCGTGTCCGATATGCCAAGGGCGTCGGGAATCCTGGCCCAGAGGTAGAAGCCGGCGTCGGGCAGTTCCACGTCCAGTACTTGCCGGATCAAGGGGGTGACCTGGCTGAATTTGGCGATGTACTTGGCGCGGTTTTCCCTGACGTGCTCTTCGTCTTTCCAGGCCACGGCCGATGCCGCCTGCACCGCCGGGCTCATGGCGGCGCCATGGTAGGTGCGGTAGAGCAGGAAATGCTTGAGCAAGGCGGCGTCGCCTGCCACGAAACCGGAACGCATGCCGGGCACGTTGGAGCGCTTGGACAGGCTGGAAAATACGACAAGCACGGTTTCGTCATCGCCGCCGACGAATGTTATTCTGAGATCTAATTCAAGGAAGAAGCTCCGCTGGGGGCGCTCGAAGCGGCGCACCAGCTGGGCCGTCACGATTTTGCCCGCCTGGTCGTATTTTCCAGCCT
>DASVYZ010000247.1:0-6183 GCA_036391935.1 Burkholderiaceae bacterium
TAGGTAAAAACCCCTCGCACTCTTGTTTTGTAAATGATTTGCAAACTCATTAACAATTTCGCTATAGATGTAAACCCCATTCTCGTGGATCAATACCGGATGACAATTTGATGACAAAATCCGCGCGCAAGCGGACGGCCAAGGCCCCGGTATTTTGCCGAGCGCTTCTGTCTCAGCCGCTTCCACCGGCATCCGCAGACATATGACAATGAGCACCACGCGTTCCATCGACCTTTACGACCAGGCACAACGGCATATCGAGGCAGGGAAATACACGGAAGCATTTGCGCTATGTCAGGAAGCGCTCAAGAGCGGCGATTTCGAGCCCGGCGTGTATTTCCAGATGGGGGTCATCCTCCTGAAGAATCAGCGCTACGAAGACAGCCTCGTGGCCTTCCAGTCGGCACTGCGCGTCGACCCGCGCGATTCGAACGCGTACAACAACATGGGCGTCGCCTTGCGCCACTTGGGCAGGTTGGTCGAGGCCGCATACCACCACCGGCAAGCCATCATGATGAATCCCGATCATGCCTACGCACATATCGGCCTGGCCGCAGTGCTATGCGAGATGCAGCAATTCAAGCAAGCCGCCGACGAATGCCGCATTGCAGTCAACATCGCCCCGGACCAGTTCCACACGCACTGCAATCTCGGCGATATTTTGCGCGTGCTCGAAGACCTGCCCGGCGCACTCAAGGCCTACACCCGGGCGCAGGAACTGGCGCCGGACAATGCCATGGTGCGGGAAAAACTGGCCAAGCTGCAACAAGCCATGGGCTAGCGTATTGCGGCGAGTCCCTGGTAGCCGATGTAGCAGCCGACCAGCAGAATCAGCGCGCCTGAAAAATAAGGCGCCTTGCGCGCGATTTCACCGAAGCCGCTCCAGTGCCTCTGTACGTGCTTCAGGCTCAAGGCGGCCAGCGCGCCGGACGCCACCATGGTCAGGGCCAGGCCGATGGAAAAGCACAGCACCAGCGCCGCCCCGAGCGTGACTTGCTTCAACTGCAGGCACACCAGCAACACCGTGATCGATGCCGGGCAAGGCACAAGCCCGCCGGTCAGGCCGAACAGCACGATCTGGCCGGTGGTCACTTGGCGGTTGGCGAAGCGGCGGCGGATGTCGTCGGCATGCGCGCGTTCGTGCGCATCCTGGTACTCGCCGGCGGCGAGTTCGATGACCTGGTCGTCTTCATGGGCATGTGCATGCCGGTGATCGTGCCCATCCTCGTGGCCGTGGCGATGGTCATGGCCGTGTTGATGGTCATGGCCATGATGGTGATCGTGATGATGGCGTTCATGCTGCGCACGCCAGGTACGCCACATCATCCATAGCGCAATACAGACGATCATGAAAGCGGAAGCAAGCTGGAAATAGCCCTCATTGGCTTCCATATCCCAATTCCGGCCGAAATACATGCCAGCCAGTGCCACGGCCCACACCACGGCGGTATGCGAAATCGTGGCCGACAGCCCGAGCAGCACGGCCTGCCCCAGCGTCCCGCGCACCGCTACGATGAAAGCCGCCATCATGGTCTTGGAGTGGCCCGGCTCAAGCCCGTGCAACGCACCGAGCAGGATGGCGCTGGGGACGAACAGCCAGGCGTTGGAAGCGCCGTGCTGGAGCAATGCGGAAAAATCGTTCATGCCAGGTCTCGCTGTTGCAGATGATGCGCTTACTTGAAGTAGCTGCGCACGACGTCGATCAATTGTTCACGCGCGTCGCCCTCGCCGGCATGCCGATGCTCCGCCACGTCGGACAGATGGGTGCGGATATGGTCTTCCAGCACCACGGTCAACAAGCCGTTCATGGCACCGCGGCAACTGGTGATCTGCTGCAGCACTTCCATGCAGCCCTTCTCTTCTTCGAGCGCGCGCTCGATCGCGTCGAGCTGGCCGCGGATGCGGCGCACGCGATTCAAAAGCTTCTTTTTGTCTTCGACGGTATGGCTCACAACGCTGCCTCACATAGTATAGGGGGGTATAGTATATGAAATAGAATGGCATGTAAATGCCGCCCCTTCATCGGCACCCGGACGCCGCCATCGCCATTTTCTCCAGGCGACAGGCAACGGCCGCCACGGCATGAAGTTACGATCTGTTACGCACGAAACAGAATCTGTGTAGGCACTCCTGGTAAATCATGCGTTAATGAAGGCGTGACCAGTTGGATCACACCCAACACCAACCGACGCATTCAAGGAGATCGAACATGAGCAACACTACGCGCAAGATTATTGCCCTGATCGGCGCCATCGGCCTCGTCGCCGGCTTCGCTGCCAACGCCAATGCCGAGACCCGGTGGCAGAAGAACCACCCGCGCCGCACCGAAGTCAACGACCGCCTGGGCCTGCAGCACGCGCGCGTCAACCAGAAAGTCGATTCGGGCAAGATGACGGCGGCCCAGGGGGCGCAGATCAAGCACGAAGACCATCAGATCCGCCAGGAAGAACGCGATATGGCTTCGCAAAACGGCGGCCACATCACGAAACAGGAACAGCGTACGCTGAACCAGCAAGAGAACAAGGTCAGCCAGCAGATCAAGAGCGAGTAAGTCTACTCTTCTCGAAAAGGAGCGGGCATGACTCACCCGTTCCTTCTTCGCATTTCAGCAGGTTGGCGCTGAGTGTTGGCGAAGCCAAGCGTGACCCGGCCCAACAAGCGACTGCAGCCCCATCAAATACGTTCTTCGTCGGGCTTCACTTCGTTCAGCACCAACCTACCATGGCCCGTCACCGATAAATCGTCACCAACTGCCGCCCCACCATCAGCGGCCTGCCCGCTTCATCCCACACATTCATATGCTGGCTGCTATAGCCTTCGCCAACGTGTTCGGCCTGCGTGCGCAGCAAATGCCAGCCGCTGTTGGCATAGTTCTCCGTCAGGATTTCCATGGACCAGGTGGCCGTGCTGATCGGGCTCGGTTCCGTGAACATCAGCATGACGGCCGGCGGCAAGGCGTCGGCCAGGGCAATCAGGCCGGCCTCGGCATCCGTCACCTCGGTATCGATATGGCGGATCCAGGTAAGCAGATCGGGATCGTCACTGCCCGCGAACATGCCCGCCTTGCCGGCCAGGCGGCCGTCGAATTGCGCGGTGAATTGCGGCGCAAGCGCGCTGCGGAAAAATCCCGGGCAGTCTTCGGGCCTGGCCGCCGGAGGCGCGCCCAGGTCGCTATGGGAAAACCGCGATTGGCGCGCCACGCCGTAGCAAAACGTCGCACGCAATGCGGTGCCCGCTTCGGTGTGGATGTCCACCGCGATGAAGGCCGAAGACTTGCCGGCCGCCACCTTGACAGGCTTCATCGTCAACACGCCCGAGGCCGGGCCGGTGAATGCCGCTTGCACGCCGCGCAATGGCGGCAGATCGGGGAATGCCAGACGTGCCGCGTGCGCCGCCACGGCGAGCGTGATACCGCCATAGAGCGTGCGGCCCTGGCCCCAGCCTTCTCCAGGTGCGACTTGATAATGTCCGTCGCTGTGCGACATCGATGCGAGCAAGGCGGAAAACAAGGTCATGCCTATCCTCTCTGCTGAATTTGACCTTGGCGATTGTAGCATCCGGAGGTAAAGTGGAATTTCGCACAAAATAGTGTGCATCCTCGACATCGAAGGCCGCCATGTCTGTGAACCGTTCACCGTGCCGCTGCTTGGCCCTGTTTGCCCTGCTCCTACTGTTGCAAGCCTGCGCCTCCCTGCCTTCGTCTTCGCAAGGCGAATACAGCCAGGCCATGCCCGCGCAGCAAGGCACCGAGCTGGCTGACCTGGCCGCGCAAAGCATTCCGCCAGGCTCTCCATCCGCATTCCGCCCGCTGCCGCTCTCGGCCTGGTCGATGGATGCGCGGCTGACGCTGGTTCGCCATGCCCGGCGGTCGGTCGATATCCAGTATTACCTGCTGCAAAACGACATGGCCGGCCACGCGCTCTTGCGCGCGGTGCGCGATGCGGCCGAGCGTGGAGTTCGGGTGCGCGTGCTGGTCGACGACTTGTATACGGCGCAAAGCGACCGCATGCTCCTCTCGCTTGAGGCGTTTCCCAATATCGAGGTGCGTCTGTACAATCCGTTTCCCGCAGGACGCTCGTTTGCCTGGTCGCGCTGGGCCTTTGCCTTGTCCGATCTGGCGCGCGTCAATCACCGCATGCATAACAAGCTCTTGATTGCGGATGGCGCATTTGCCGTGGCCGGCGGACGCAATATCGCGGACGAGTATTTTTTCGCAAGCAAGGACGGCAACTTCGTCGATTTCGACTTGATGGTGGCAGGCGAGGCCGTGTCGCAGCTTGCCGCGATTTTCGACCGCTACTGGAACAGCCCGCGCGTCTATCAATTGCGCCAGTTGGAGCCCGAGCGCGCCGCGCCCGAAGCGGCACGCGCCGCATTCGCGGAATTGACTGCGGACGCCAAGGAAGCATTTCCGCCGATGGCGCCGGACAGGCTCGACCTGCTGGGCTACAGCAGCCTGGGTAATGACATCGGCGCGCCGCCTTTGAAGATGCTGGGTGGCGCCATCGAAGTATTTGCCGACGATCCGGAAAAAGCCAACGGCCGGTCCGAGCAGTTCGAAGATCCTGCTACCGTGACGTCGCGCGTCATCCGCGCGATTGCCACGGCCCAGAGCGAGGTGGTGGCGGCTTCACCCTATTTCGTACCGGGCGAGCGCGGCATGAAGGGCTTGCGCGCCGTGCGCGAAAAAAACGTGCGCGTGGAGATTTTGACCAACTCAATGGCTTCGAACGACGAGCCGTTCGCCACGGCGGCTTATGCGCGCTACCGCGCCCCCTTGTTGAAGATGGGTGTGGAATTGTATGAAACCGATTCGAACCAGCTGAAGCACAACAAACTGTTTTCCGCCGCCTTGCGCGCTTCGGTCGGACGTTCGCATTCAAAGCTGATCGTGATCGACCGGCACCTGACCTTTGTCGGCTCCATGAATCTCGATTTTCGTTCCTCGCGCGTAAACACCGAGCTGGGCATGTTGGTGGAGTCGCCCGAGTTGGCCGAAGACGTGCTGCGCTTGAAGAGCCTGGTGGAATCGGTCGGCAGCTTCCATCTGCGCCTTGCGCCCGACGACGGGCACGTGCAATGGGTCGGCACCGACGAGGGCAAGGATACGGTATATGACGACGAGCCCGGCGTAGGTCTTGGGACGCAGCTCGAGGTGTGGTTCCTTTCCCCCTTCATCAGCGAGAACCTGCTGTAGCGTTGAAAATCTTTTCACTTTCACAGTGCCTGCCTGATTGTCAGGTACACTAACGGCATAAAAACGGGAGGAATTTTCGGCGCGATGGTTTCGCATCAGCATGGTTGCCTGGTGCGCACCGCGCATCTTGCATCTCGCTTCCGTCGTCTTCCCTGCCGAGGCTCGCCAAGATGCTTGATGTGCGCACCGAATTCTACTTCGCCATTACCAGCCTGGTGGTCGTGGCGCTCGGCCTGGTGATGCTTTGGTTGCGCGACCGCTCGGCCAGCCTGCGCGATTGGGCCATGTCGATTTGCGTTGGGCTGTTCGGCAATGCCATCGCCGGTACGCATTTCCGCAACTTGCAGGCCGAAGCCGTCGCGCACGGAGAACGTGCCGCCGACTGGACCGCGCTGGCCGGGCTGGTGCTGATCACCGCCAGCTACCTGTTGGCCTTGCGCGGCATGGCGCGCCATTTCGGCGGACGCTGGACCGGCAGGATGTGGCTCATCCTGCTGGTATCGAGCATCGGCCTTGTCGCCTTCATGTGGCCGGAACGCAATGGCTCGGCTTGGGCCGTGATCTCTTGCTATACGCGCGCCGTGGTGTCCGGCTGCCTGCTGACCACTTTTTTGCGCAACCGAACCAAGGTCGCGCCGTGGTCGGCCATCCTCATCGTGCTGCCCCTGATCTTGCTAGGCGGCTACATGGCGATTCGCGGTACAGTCTACCTGCTCGGCGCCGACGATTGGCAGGATATGCTCTCGCCGCAGCTGACCTACCTCGTGGCAACGGCGGCAACGCAAGCCTTTGTGCTGGGCCTGGTGATCCTGCACGTGGAATCGCTGCTGGTGCAGTTGAACAATGCCGCCAACACCGACGTGTTGACCGGCTTGAACAACCGGCGCAGCTTCAACCTGCTGGCAGCGCATCAATTCGAAGCGGCGCGGCGCCAGGATTTTCCGCTCTGGGTGCTGATGCTCGATATCGATCACTTCAAGAACGTC
>DASVYZ010000248.1:0-9149 GCA_036391935.1 Burkholderiaceae bacterium
CACCCGCGCCAAGGGCAAGGAAGTGATGGAAGCCTTCTTGAAGGCGCAGGGCAAGGACATCAACGTGCTCTACGCCCACAACGACGACATGGCTATCGGCGCGATCCAGGCCATCGAGGAGGCGGGCTTGAAGCCGGGCAGCGATATCATCGTGATTTCGATCGACGGCGTGAAAGGCGCGTTCGAAGCGATGATGGCCGGCAAGCTCAATGTGAGCGTCGAATGCAGTCCCCTGCTTGGCCCGCAGCTGATGCAGGTTGCGCGCGACGTGGTGGCCGGCAAGCCCGTGCCCAAGCGTATCACGACCGTGGAAAGCGTATTTCCGGCGGAGGTGGCGGCCAAGGAATTCCCCAATCGTAAGTACTGATTGAGCGGCGGTTGCGGACATGAGTGAAGCACAGCAAGCCGCGGCCGCGGCGGCATCGCCCATTCTGGAATTGCGCGACATCTCCAAGCAATTCCCCGGCGTGCGCGCCTTGAGCGACGCAGGCCTGTGTCTCTATCCCGGCGAAGTGCATGCGCTGATGGGACAGAACGGTGCCGGCAAATCGACGTTGATCAAGATCGTGACCGGCGTGCATGTGCCCGATACGGGGCGCATCCTGCTCGACGGCAAGGCGATCCATCCTGCGTCGACGCTCGATGCGCAGGCGCTGGGCATCAGCACCGTGTACCAGGAAGTCAATCTCTGCCCCAATCTCTCGGTGGCGGAAAACATTTTCATCGGCCGTTACCCGCGCCGCTTTGGAGCCATCGCCTGGGACGCCATGCGGCGCCAGGCGCAACGGCTGCTCGAGCGGCTCAACGTCGACATCGACGTGACGGCGCCGCTGTCTTCGTTTCCGCTGGCGATCCAGCAAATGGTGGCGATTGCGCGCGCGCTGAACATTTCGGCGCGCGTGCTGATTCTCGACGAGCCGACTTCCAGCCTCGACGAAGGTGAAGTGCGCCAATTGTTCGAAGTGCTGCGCGGATTGCGCCGCGAAGGCATGGCCATCCTGTTCGTCACCCATTTTCTCGACCAGGTGTATGCCATTTCGGACCGCATCACCGTCATGCGCAACGGCATGCGCGAGGGCGAATATCTGAGCCATGAATTGAGCCAGCGGCAACTGGTGGACAAGATGGTGGGCGAGGTGACGGAATATGCCGAGGAAGCCGCCTCGCTGCGCGTCGCCGTCGAACCGCGCCCCTTTTTGCAGGCGCGCGGGCTCGGGCGCAAGGCTGCGCTGGCGCCGCTCGACATCGACGTGCAGCAAGGCGAATTGCTCGGCCTGGCCGGCTTGCTCGGTTCGGGGCGCACGGAGACGGCTCGCCTGCTGTTCGGCGCCGACCGTGCCGACCATGGCAGCATCAGCATCGAGGGGCGGGCAAAGGCCTTTGCCTCGCCGCGCGACGCCATGGCCGCAGGCATCGGCTTCTGTTCCGAAGACCGCAAGGGCGAAGGGGCGATCCTCGACTTGTCGGTGCGCGAAAACATCATCCTCGCCTTGCAGGTGAAGCGCGGCATGTGGCGCGCCATTCCCCGGGAACGCCAACGCGAAATCGCGGAGAACTATATCTTGCGCCTGGGCATACGCGCCGGCAGCATGGAAGCCCCGATCGGATCGCTTTCCGGCGGCAATCAGCAAAAGGCACTATTGGCCCGTTGGCTTGCCACCGACCCGAAGATGCTGATCCTGGACGAACCCACGCGCGGCATCGACATCCGCGCCAAGACCGAAATCATGGATTACGTGGCCGAGCTATGCCGCAAGGGCATGGCGATTCTCTTCATTTCCTCGGAACTGCCGGAAGTCTTGCGCTGCAGCGACCGCATCATGATCCTGCGCGACCGCCGCGCCTGCGGCAGCCATTTGCGCGGGGAAATGGATCAGGAAGCCGTTCTGCAAGCGATTGCGGGAGAGGGTGCATGAAGGAACAAGCGATGATTGCCGTGCCGGCGGCCGAGCGCGCTTCCTTGTCGGCGCATCCGCTGGCACGTCCGGCGGGCGCACTGCTGCTCCTGCTCTTGCTCGACTTCTTCGCCATACCCGGCTTCTTCCATGTGCGCGTGCAGGACGGCCATCTCTATGGCAGCGTGATCGACATCCTCAATCGCGCCGCGCCGTTGATGCTCACGGCCCTGGGCATGACGCTGGTGATTGCCGCGCGCGGCATCGACATTTCGGTCGGCGCCGTGGTGGCCTTGTCGGGCACGGTTGCGGCCATGCTGATCGGCGGCGAGATGAGCATGCACGACGGCGTGCCGGAATATGTCAGCCGCATTCCCATGGGGTGGGCGATTGCGGCCGCACTCGGCACGGCGCTCCTGTGCGGCGCGTGGAACGGCTTGCTGGTCGCCGGCCTGGGATTGCAGCCCATCGTGGCCACGCTGATCCTGATGGTGGCCGGGCGCGGGCTGGCGCAACTGCTGACCGACGGGCAGATCATTACGGTCTACTACCCGCCCTTCTTCGCCATCGGCGGCGGTTACCTGTTCGGCTTGCCTGTTGCGCTCTACATCGTGGGGGCGATGTTCGTCACGCTCACGCTCTTGATGCGCCGCACCGCGCTGGGCCTGTTCCTGCAAGTGGTCGGCATCAACCCTGTCGCGGCGCGGCTGGTCGGCATACGCGCCGCTTTGCTGATGTTCTTCACCTATGTGTTTTGCAGCACGTGCGCCGGCACGGCGGGCCTGATCGTGGCTTCGAACGTCAAGAGCGCCGACGCCAACAACGCGGGCCTCCTGCTTGAACTCGACGCCATCCTAGCCGTGACGCTGGGCGGCACTTCGCTGGCCGGCGGCAAATTCAGCCTGGCGGGCAGCCTGCTTGGCGCGCTCATCATCCAGACGCTGACCTACACCATCTATTCGCTCGGCGTGCCGCCTGAAGTCAATATGGTGTTGAAGGCCCTCGTGGTGTTCGCCGTCTGCCTTCTGCAAAGCAAGGAATTCAAGCAACTGTGGCATGCAGCCTTGCGCCGCGCGGCCCGGCGGGAGGAGGCGTAATGCATACCGCATTGAGGGCATCGAATGCATCCGGCAATCCCTTGCGCCGCATGACGGCCTTGCCTTACTTTACCTCGGCGGTCAGCGCCTTGCTGCTGGCGCTGCTGTTCGCCGGCGGCGCGTGCGCCTATCCCGCCTTCCTCTCGCTGCAGGTGGTGTGCAACCTCTTGATCGACAACGCCTTTCTGCTGGTGCTGGCCGTGGGCATGGGTTTTGTCATTCTGTCCGGCGGCATCGACCTCTCGGTCGGCTCGGTATTGGCGTTGACCACCATGTGCGCGGCATGGATGGTGCAGGTCTGGCATTGGCCGGCCGGCTGGGCTATTGCCTGCTGCCTGGCTGGCGGCAGCCTGTTCGGCGCCGTGATGGGCTTGCTGATCCACGTCTTCAAGCTGCAAGCCTTCATCGTCACGCTCGGCGGCATGTTCCTGGCGCGCGGCCTGTGTTATCTGATCAGCGTCGATTCGATGCCGATAGACAATACCTTTTTCGTTGCCGCCTCGCAGACCCAGATACCGGTGCTCGGCGCCTTCGTCTCGCCGGCGGCCGTGGTCGCGATGGTGTTGCTGATCGTGGCGATCCTGGTGGCGCACCTCACGCCCCTGGGGCGCACCGTGTACGCCATCGGCGGCAACGAGCAATCGGCGCTGATGATGGGCTTGCCCGTGGCCCGCACCAAAATCCTGGTCTATGCCTTCAGCGGCTTTTGCTCGGCACTGGCCGGCATTTTGTTCGCGTTCTATATGCTCTCGGGCTATGCATTGCATGCGCAAGGCGTGGAGCTCGATGCGATCGCGGCCGTGGTGATCGGCGGGACCTTGTTGACGGGCGGTTCGGGCTACATCGCCGGCGCCTTGACCGGTGTGCTGGTGCTGGGCGTGATCCAGACCCTGATCGCCTTCGACGGCACGCTCAGTTCGTGGTGGACGCGGATCGTGATCGGCGCCTTGCTGTTCGCGTTCTGCGTGGTGCAGCGCATCGTGGTGCTGACCGCCGGACGGCGCTGAAATCAATATAGAATCGATTATTTCCGTTTCCCTGACGAAGCCGGTCTATCGATGGATGCCTTGAATCCCAACTGGTTTTTGCGCGCGCGCCTGAAGACGCGGCAACTGTTGCTCCTGATCGCGCTGGACGACCATCGCAACATTCACCGCGCCGCCGACGCGCTGCACATGACCCAGCCGGCCGCCTCCAAGCAGTTGAAGGACCTTGAGGAAATGCTCGACGTCACGCTGTTCGAACGCCTGCCGCGCGGCATGGAGCCGACGCTGTACGGCGAAACCATGATCCGTCACGCGCGCATGGCGCTGACCAGCCTCTCGGCGGCGCACGACGATATCGTGGCGCTGAAATCCGGGCTGGTGGGGCAGGTCGAGGTCGGCGTCATCATGACCGCCGCCATGGGCCTACTGCCGCGCGCCATTGCCCGTGTCAAGCAGCAGGCGCCCATGCTGCGCATCGGCGTGCACCTGGAGCAGAGCAATATCCTGCTCGACCGCCTGCAGCACGGCACGCTCGATTTCATGATAGGCCGCATCCTGGAAAAGGAAGACAGCAGCGACCTGGTCTACGAGGAATTGACCGAGGAACCGGCCTGCGCCGTGGCGCGTACCGGGCACCCGCTGCTGGAGCACCAGGGCCTGAAGCTGCAGGATATCAACGGCTATCCCTGGATTTTGCCGCCGCAGGGGAGCATCCTGCGCCACCGCTTCGACATGATGTTCCGCCGCGCGGGGCTGGAGCCGCCTGCCAACGTGGTCGACACCACGGCCCTGCTCCTGATCACGGCGCTGCTGCAGCAGACCGATTCGCTGCACGTGATGCCGATCCAGGTGGCGCAATATTATGCCTCGCTGAACGTGGTCAGCATCCTGCCTATCGACCTGCCGTGCAAGATGGACGCCTTCGGCATCATCCGCCACGAAAACCAGTTGCTCTCGCCCGGTGCCGCCCTGCTGCTGAACGCGGTGCGTGCCGAAGCGCGGGAGATGGTCGGCAAGGATTGATTCACTTCTGCGGCGCCATCGAACCGAAGCTGCGCACTGCGTCGTTCAAGATCTGCCGCAATCCAGCGGCATGGGCTTCGGCGGTGCGGCGCCTGTCTTCGGCACTCGGCCCGTAGCGCGCGTCGGTGACGGCTTCCTCGGGAACGGCACCCGAGGCACGCTGCTCAAGCTCATCGAGGGCCGTGCCGAGATTCGCCTCGTCGTTGTCGAACCAGGCCAACGCGACGGCATTGCCGAAGTCACGCTGCCGCAGCAAGTGGCGCTGGCGCGCCCAGCCGCGCAAACGCACCAGGTCGGCCGTGCCGCTCAGGTTTTGTGCCGCGAGCAAGGCATCGTAGTCGCCGACATAGCCTTGGTATTCGCGCGCCAGTTCCAGAGCCTGATCCAGGGCATGGCCCGACAGCCTGCCGCGCAGATCGCGTTCCGTCTGCTTCCAGGCCGCCGGGCCGGCATGTTCCACGAAATGCTGATTGAAGAAGCTCAGCAGGGCGGGGTCGATCAACAGATCGCCCTCTTCGGTCCGGCTGAGGCCGGCATCGGCGACCAGGGACGGGGCATCGTCTTGTTGCGGCGCTACCCACTTGCCGGGGCCGAAGACCGCATTGCCGCCGGCAGGCAAAGGCAAGGGCAAGGCGGCTTGCCGCTCGGCCGGCCCGGAATCCAGGCTCAGCCAGAGGGCAAGCGCTCCCGCCCCGGCGCCGAGGAGGATGGTCAGCGGGAGCCGGGCCAGCATCAGAACGTGGGCCAGCCGTTGCTGAAATACAGATCGTTGATGAACAGGATGGGCGTGTAGTTGTTGGCACTGTCGAGCTTGTGCCGCACCATCGCGCCGTTGCTGACCGATTCGCCGCCCGGCGCGATGAATTCACCGGAACCGGCTTCCAGCGTCGTGCCGCCGCCGTTGAGCATGTTCACGCCGTTCTTGTCCAGATACGGACCCGTCATGCTGGTCGACCTGCCATAGGAAATGTGGTAAGTGCTGTTCGCGCCGGCGCAGCATGTTCCCTTCGATACAAACAGGTAGTAGTAGCTGCCGTTATGCATGATGAAGGAATTCTCGATGCCTGAGCTGTCCGCGGCGAGGTGATACCAGCTGCCCGTGGGTTTGAGCGTGGTCGGATCAACACGCGTGGTATAGATACCGCTGAACCAGGAACCGAAGGTGAGCCAGGGTTGGCCCGAAGTATCGACCGAGAAATTCGGATCGATGGCATTGAAATTCCCGCTCGTGCTGGAAGTCAATATGGCACCATGATCGACCCAGTCGCCCTTGGCGATGCTGGTGGCGGTGGCCAGGCCGATGGCCGACTTGTTGGAGCCGAAGGTGGAAACGGCGTAGTAGACGATGGCGCGGCCGTTCCAGTCATGGATATCCGGAGCCCAGACCGACTTGGTATTGCCATTGTAGGCGCCCCACCAGGACAGGCCGCTACCGAACAGGCTGACACCCTGCTTCCAGGCATGCCCGTCGGCGGAATACTTGACACCCATGCCGGTGTCGCTGGTCTCGAATATCCACCAGGTGCTGCCCTCCTTGTAGATGCTGGGATCGTGGGACACGATAGCGCCCGAGAGCGCCCACGGCGCGGCGGATGCGGCCGGGGCAAGCAGGACGCCGCCCAGCAGGCTGCCGACGGCGGCCCATTTCTTGAGTAGATTCAATGTCTTCATGAAGTTGTTCTCACTGTTATGTTTGGCGTTCGCACGCAATGTCTCCATCGCAGGCTGGCCCGCGACTGACCCATGGTGGAATATGTCGTGCCGTTTGACCAATCACATTTTTTGCGGCTGCGATATCCGTTTTGTTATGCGGCGCGACTGTGCATTACGGCGCAGCCTGGATGGAAGGCTGTATCGGCATTCCAGCCGGCGCATTCACCGGCCCGGCATTCCCCGGCCCGGACCTCTCCGCAAAGGGAGAACGCATGCACGCATGCGCAGCCATGCCCGAGGGCATGGAGTACATCTTCTAACCGCCCCGTCAGGGTATCGACACGGTGGCTTGCCCCGCGAAAGTCACTTCGATGACGCCGCCGAACGAGCACATCAGCTTGGAGGAATTGTTCAGTGCCGGCATGTTGGCGATCAACACCGTCGGGCTGCCCGGTGCCCATGGCGCGGCCGTGGCCGGGACGCACGGCATGGGCGTGAGCACGCCCATCGCCGCTGCCGTCGCCGCCGCCACGGCGGGATTGGCGGGACTCTGGCACATGCCGAAGGGCAGGATGTTCACCAGTGGAATGTTGTCCATGATGTTGGCGTCGGGCGTCTGCGTCGTCACGCGGTTTTTAGGCAGCACCATCAGGGAACTCGGCGCCATACCGAAGCTGCATTTGAGTAGTGCGCCCATGCAAACCTGCTGTCCCATTTAACTTTCTCCTTGTTTTCCATCCGTCGCGCGATTGGCTTGCCTATTTCGGCAATTCAGGCGGTTTCGGCAGTTCCGGCGGCTTGATTTCCAACAGCTTCGGCAGTTCCTTGAGTTCTTGCCATACCCATTTCCACACTTGCCATCCCATGGGTTCCAATACCGGCACCGGGGCCGGCTGATCGGTGGTGCTGCCGTCGCCGAGCTGGCCGGCGCTGTTGCTGCCCCAGGCCATCTTGCTGCCGTCCGACTTGAACGCGAGCGTATGGTTTTCTCCCGCCGCGATGGCGATGACGTCGGCGAGTTTGGCCGCCGGCACGGGAGCGGGACTGTCTTTCCGGCTGCCGTCGCCGAGCTGGCCGTAACGGTTGCTGCCCCAGGATACGACGGTGCCGTCCGGCATGAGCGCAATGCTGTGCGTGCCGCCGGCCGCCACTGCCAGCACGCCGGCGAGCTTGGGTACCGCGACCGGGACGAGGCTGTCCTTGAGGGAGCCATTGCCCAATTGACCGTCGGCATTGCCGCCCCAGGCGACGATACTGCCGTCGGTCTTGAGGGCAAGCGTATGGCTGCCGCCCGCCGCGATGGCCGCCACGTCGCTGAGGCCAGGCACCGGAGCCGGGCTGGCGCGGTCGATCATGGTGCCGTCGCCCAACTGGCCGTGCGAGTTGTCGCCCCAAGCCAGGACGCTGCCGTCGCGCGTGAGCGCCACGGTATGGGCGTGCCCGGCGGCGATTGCTATCACGTCGTTCAAGGCCGGCACGGCCTGGGGACGATGGCGCTCCACGGTCGTGGCGTCGCCGAGCTGGCCTTTATTGTTCATGCCCCAGGCCCACACCGTGCCGTCGCTCAGCAATGCCACGCTGTGCCAGGAACCTGCCGCCACCGACAGGACCCCGGCCAAGCCCGCAACCGGAACCGGCGAGTGGCGTTCTTGCGTACTGCCGTCGCCCAACTGCCCCTTGCTGTTGTCGCCCCAGGCCAGCACGCTGCCGTCGAACTTGCGCAGCAGGGTATGGTAGGCGCCGGCCGACAGGCTAACGCCTTCGGCAATGCCGGACAGCCGGGTTTGCTTGATACGTGCCGCCGTATTGCCGTCGCCCAGCTGGCCTTGCGCATCGTCGCCCCAGGCGCTGAGCGTGCCGTCGTGCATCAACGCGACACTGTGGGCGGCACCCGCGGCGAGCACCGGCATGACGAGCAGGTTTTTGGTTATCTGAAGCGAAAGCGTAGCCGGTGTGGCGGGGTTGTAGTCTTCGTTGCCGGCTTGTTGCGCCACGACGGTGCACATGCCTGCCGAACGGGCCGTGATGATGTTGTCTTCGACGCTGCACAAGGCCGGGGTCAGGCTTGCCAGGCGCACGGGAAGCCCGGCGCTGGAACTGGCGGTGAGCATGCCGTGGCGCGGCACGAACAGAAGCGGCACGTTGCCGAAGCGGAGAGTCTGGCTCCCTTTGCCGACAATGATGTTTTGCCTCGCTTGCGCGGCCGCATCGTAGCGCGCATTGCCCTGCTGGCTGGCCACGAGTGTGCAGGTCCCGGCTTTGCGCCCCTTGACGGTATCGCCGTCCAGTGCGCAGATGGCCGGCGTTGCGCTCTCCATCCGGACGGCGAGTCCGGAGTCGCTGTCCGCGGCGATCCGGGCGGTGGTTCCCACGCTCAACGCGGGGGCCGCTTCAAATTGCAGCGACTGCGCCAAATCGATCGACGTGGCGCCGGGATTGACGCCGTCCACTGCTTGCGGGCTGGGGTTGTCGGTTCCCCAGCTGCCGCTCCCGAG
>DASVYZ010000249.1:0-5695 GCA_036391935.1 Burkholderiaceae bacterium
CCTCCGGGCAGTCCCAGGAAAGGCCCGCCTACGTTGTTGCAGCTCCTTGCCGTAGCACCGCTACGACGCGTCGCTGCGCCTAGTATTCGGGCCTTTCCTGGAGCTGCGCGCCCCCTGCCGGAGTTCATAACAGGCTCTATATTCAGCGAAAAATTCTTCTCATTCCATACCGCATATATCGAATTGCCCACACCTGCCTATAATCGGCTGCATGGATAAGCTCAAGCAAAGGAAGAACGGCAAGGCCGTTACGTTGAGCGCAGAAGGCAAGCTCGATTGCAACGACGGCGAGCTGCTGCACCGCTGGGCGATGGAAGGTCTGGGCCTGGCGTGGCGCTCGACCTGGGAAATCCAGGCGCAGCTTGCGGAAGGTTCGCTGATCACCGTACTGGACGACTATGCGCTGCCACACCATGACATCATGGCCGTCTACCCGCAGCAGCGCCACTTGCCGGCCAAGATACGGTTTTTCATCGACTATCTGAAGCAGATCTACGCGCGGCCCGGGTATTGGACGCAAGCCTTCTGACTATCTCGATTTGCCGGCACGGCATCTGCCGCTTGCCGCGAGACAACGCACGGCACGCAGGATTGCAGCGCCAACAAGCGTGCAATGTTAGCTTTCATTACAATAACGGCTCCGTTTTAACCTTGAGAAAGCAACCCGATGAATGTCATGGCTCGCATCAAAGAATGGTTGAGTGACCATCCCGCGGCGGATGCGGCTTCACCAGCCCAGCCGGCGATTGCCGCCGAACCGGTGACCGATGCCAGGGAAGGCGGAAGGCGCGTCATCGAGACGAATATCGGCGGGAAGCCATACCGGATCGCTTCCGACGACGACTATCTCGACCACGTCAAAGGCGAGTTCGAGCCGCACATGGTCAAGCTGTTCCGCGGCTTGATCGATCCGCACCACACCATTTTCGATATCGGGGCCAATATCGGTTGTACTTCGATCCTGTTTTCCGATATGGGGAAACGGGTGTTCAGCTTCGAACCCTCTCCCAGCACCTATGCTTTCCTGGCACTGAATATCGATACCGCACAATGCGGCAACGTAACGGCGACGAACGTCGGGTTGGGCAAGGAGGCCGGCAATTTTGAATTGACGTTCGCCAAGAGCAACAGGTCCGGTGCCTTCGTATCGAATGTCACCAGCGCCTCGCAAGGCCACCAGATCGAAAGGATAGAAATTGCCAAGGGCGATTCCTTTGTCACCGAACATCACATCGAGAAGGTGGATTTCCTCAAGATCGACGTGGAAGGCTTCGAGAGAAACGTCATCGAGGGCTTGCAAGAGACCATTCGGCGCGACAGACCCGTTGTTGTCCTGGAGTTGAATCATTGGTGCCTGAACGTGTTCCAGAGAACGTCCGTCCCCGACTTCCTCGATTTTCTACGCGGCATATTTCCGTATTTGTTCGCCGTGGACGGGGATGATGCCAGGAATCTGCATGACCCCGACCATGCCTATCATGTCATGTACCATCACATCGTGGGCGGCCTCAAATACGCAAATCTCGTGGGCGCTTTCGACAGGCGTCAATTGGAAAGGTTTGCATCCGCTTACCATCTGGACATCGCTTAGCCTGCTGTTTGTGCCGTCGGCGTTCCCGGCACTATCGGCGAAGAGATCGTCAACAGCCTTCAGACATCATGCATGAACGCCTTCATGCGCTCAAGTTCAGGGCGCACGGCGGCGCCGCTCCAGCCGCGGCGTTCGACAAGGTCCGCCATGACGGCGGCTTCCAGCATGTCTTGTTTCACCTGGACGGCAATGCTGTCGTCGATGGGCCGCTTTCCCTGGTAGCGGGCGATGATCTTGCGTTCCGCCTTACTGAGGGGAACGTCCGTGGACGACGATGCGCCGGCCGTCGATTTCAAGTCTCTCCCGCTATCGCCATACAGGAGTTCGAAGCGGTTGTTCACAATGCCGGCGATGCTGCCGATCTCCTCTCGAATGAGATCGGACGTCGGCTCGGGAGGCAGCAAGGAGGTATCCACCCCGTTGACGCAATAGAGGATGCGCTGCACGCAGCCGGTGTCGCAATAGCCGGCTTCCATGTCGACCATGCTCTCGAGCAGCGAGCGGGTGAGAGCGCCGCGCAAGGCCTGACGCTCGGCGGCGGCTTCCGCGGATTCTTCCGGCGAGGCAGGGGATGCATGGGACTCGATGTGGTTCCACATCAAGGCCAGCGCCTCGTGGACGGTGACGTTCAGACCTTCGCCGACCCGATTCGTGTGTGCAAGAGCCTTGTCGAGCCCGACCCCGGCCCTTCGTCGCCAATCGGGATCGGTGTCCGTCGCCGCTTCAATGGCGTCGCGCACTCCCTGGATACATTGCGCTTGCGTCAGGCGACCGTCGCCGAGGCGCGCGTCGATAGCGTCCATGATGAGGCGTCCTCGCGCCGTCAAGCCTACGTTGTGGACGCTGGCCAGCCCAGCCTGTGCAAGGCGGGCCTCGATGAGGCGGTTCACCCCGCCTTCCGGCAGTTTGCCGGCCGCCCAGGACTCGATCTCGGTGCGGGAAATCTCCACGCCCTGAAGATTGAACTCGCGGATGCCGGCCGGCGCGTGAGCCAGCAAGCCGGCGGAGCGTTCGGCCAGGCGGCGATACTCTTGAACGTCGAGGCATTGCTCCAAGGCCAGGGACAGGCGGAACAAGGCCCCCTTTGAACAATCCGCCGATTGCGGAAGGCCGGCGGCCGCGTCGGCACGCTCCTGGGCGGCGAGGCGCGCACCAAGGGCCGCGTTGCTGACATAAGCCATCTGATGCCGCTTGCCCGCCGCGTCGGTCTTGTCTGCCCAGTGAAGCAGAGTCCGGTCCACGAACTTGCCGAGATCTTCGCCGGATGGCAGCTTGCCGTATGGGTGCAGCAGCTTGTAGGCTTGCTCGGGAGATCTTGCCAGCCACTCGCTCAGCACGTTGGGGTCGGATCGGGCATCGTTGAGCAGGGTACGAATAAGCTCGGTGTTGGTCGTTCCCACGGCCGCGCGCAGTGGCGTCTTCCCGTTCGCGTTGGGCTTATTGAGGTCGAGCCGGCCGTCGCCGCGCTTCAGCAGGTCGGATAGCGTCGCCGATGCAAGATGGTTGGCCCGCAGTTCGGGTTCGGAGCGCATGGAGCACAGTTGCGTGAGCAAGGTGTGCCCATTGGCAAACGTGATGTTGGGCTCGACGCTCGGGGCGTTCACCAGCAGCCGCAGGGTCTTGATACGGCGCTCGAGGTGATGGGGAGCCGGCGTTTCCCCGATGCGTTCCAGGGCCTGCTGCAGCGGAGTGCGCAGCCGTCGGTCGAACCGCTCGGTTTCGACCAGGTCGCTCTCGAGCAGCGCGGCCAGCGCGGAGTGCTGGTCGTTGGCGATGGCGAGCTGCAGGGGTGTCTTCCCCTGCCGATTCGGGCGATTGGCCAGAGCTGGATGCGAGGCCAGCAGCGTGACCCATTCCGGCCTGAAGCCGCCATCGGCCGCCATGCGATGAATCAGGTTGTCGCCTTGCCGGTCGTCCAGCACACCGACGTCGACGCGCATGTCGTTCAACAAGGCGCGCGCCGCTTGCACCTTGCCGGTCTTCACGGCCAGAAGCAGCGGGGATTGGTTCTTGGCGTTACCCAGATTGACCGCCGTGCCCCGTGCCGACAAAAGCAGTTCGGTCGACAGGCCGTCGTCGCGCGCAACGGCCGCATGCAACGCGGTGTCGCCCTTGCCGTCCTTGATGTTGGGACTGATGGCCGCGTGGGCCAGCAATGCGCCGACAATCGTCACGCTGGCATTGCCTACCGCATGGTGCAAGGCCGTCTTGCCTTTGTTGTCGGCCGCGTTGACGTCGATCGATTCCGCGGACAACAGCGCAACGGCGGCGTCATGATGTCCCGCCGCGGCGGCCAGTACAAGGGGAGTGTCGCCCTTGGCGTTGCGGTGATTCACGAGGGCCGTCTCCCCGCCGGGCAGTAGAACGCTGTAGTCAAGCAGCAGGCGCACCGCATCGGCGTGACCGCCTTTCGCCGCGACGCCCAGAAGATTGTCCTGGCTTGAATCCAGCGCCAGGGCGACCTGCGGCGAAGCGTCGAGCAGCGCGTGAAGCCTGGCTGTGTCACCCTTGCGGATGGCCGCTCGAGCTTCGCTGTCGATGGAGCGGCTCGACGGCCGGCTCCCTATCTGCAGCAAGCCGCCCAACATTCCGCCGGCCGGTCTGCTGCCGGAAACGGGCCTCGAGGGCGTGCCGCTCGATGTTGAGGGCGTCGGCGAGGGGAAGTGGGCGGCCGGAGGCAAGCGATTGATGTCCATCATCGTAGTCTGCGGGCGGCTGCCCCCGGGCGCTGGGCGAATGCGAGGCTTTCATTCAAAAAACGAAGGTAGCTCCTACCGACAACGGCCCCCGGTGTTCAAGAGGGCGCGAGATAGTCGAGGCCGAACGCAGGTGAAACACGGCCTTGGTGCCCGCCGCCTGCTTCGCATGCTCGCGATACTTCGCCGTCAAATGCTTGCGGTATGGCAATGGGTTGCGCCAACCCGATAGCGTGCTCTTCAACATCGGGCTGCCCGGGGCCAGCCTTCAGGCGTAACGGGCAAGTCTTTGAAAAAATGCTTGGTCCCCCATCACGCATGAACCATGAAAGGCAGATCGAATCACGGCGTGGCAGCACGCTTGGGCTCCCAGAGCTCGACCTTGTTGCCTTCCGGGTCGAGAATCCAGGTGAAGCGGCCGTTCGCGTCGCTGTCATCGCGCTTGATGACGGCGACGTTTTTCGCGCGCAGCCGTGCAAGAATCGCATCCATGTCGTCGACCGTGTAGTTGATCATGAAGTCGCCGGTCGACGGCGCGAAATCGTTCGTCGAAGCAGGGAAAGCGCTCCAGGCCGCGGCCGGAGGATGCCTTGCCGCGTCGTAGTGCAGCGCCGCGCCGCCCCAGGCTTGCACCGGCATGCCAAGCACGTCGCGATACCAGGCCGCCAGCGCCTTCGGGTCCTTGGCCTTGAAGAATACGCCGCCGACGCCGGTGATGTGTCCTGCCGCTTCCTCGGGCGCCGCCCGGCATGGACCGGCGATCATGAGAGCGCCGACTCCCAGCGCCACGACCGTTCGCAAGATCATCGCTTTGCTCCCTAGCGGCGCGCGTCTTGGCCGCATGCATTGGTTTGTTGTGCCGGACGGCTGGCGTCAGTCGCCCGTAGCCCACTCGATCCGATTGCGCCCGAGACGCTTGGCCTGCAATAGCGCCTTGTCGGCCGCCTCGGTCAAGGTCACGGCCGAATCGTAGAATGGGAACGAGGCGATGCCGCCCGAGAGCGTGACGTAGAGCGCGCCGCCCGGGTGGGCATGCGGCAGCGCCGAGAAGTCGATGCGGATGCGGTCTATCACCTGGCGCGCCTGTTCCGGATTGACGTCCGGCAGTGCGACGATGAATTCCTCGCCGCCGTAGCGGCCGATCAAGTCGATCGAGCGCAGGCGCGCCTTCAGGAGCCAGGCCAGGCCGCGGATCACGTGATCGCCGACCTGGTGGCCGTAGGTATCGTTGATCGACTTGAAGTGGTCGATGTCTATCATCGCCAGCGTCAGCGAACCGCGTTCGCCGGCCTGGGTCACCATGGTCTTGAGCTTGGACTTGGCAGCCGTGTGGTTGAGCAGGCCGGTCAAGCCGTCGAGGCGGCTGGAGCGCTGCGTTTCGCGGAAACGTTCGATCTTGGTCTTCACC
>DASVYZ010000250.1:0-5297 GCA_036391935.1 Burkholderiaceae bacterium
CCTGTGCGGCGCGCCGCGCCTTGCACTGCATCCCTTTTCGCTCGAACGTGCATGCCAAACAGATCATAAACAGGCTCTAAGGCCGGTCGCATTGGGTTTCGCTTCGCTCGGCGCCAACCTACCGCCCGCGCGAGCAGCCCGTCAGAGAAAATCGCCGAGGAAACGCTGTTCAGGCAGCCCTTTGATCGCACCTGAGGCCAAACCAAACACGCCACCAGCCAAAGGTTGCGGCGCACGTTCAGCCTCGCCCATATGCTCCCATGCCGTGCTGGCATAAACGGTCGATAAGTCCGGGCCACCGAAGGTAAGGCAAGAGGGCTGCGTCACGGGCAAGCTCAACACGCAATCGATGCTGCCGTCCGGTGCATGCCGCACCAGCCGCGAACCGCCCCAGCGTGCATTCCACAGATAGCCTTCGGCATCGACGGTCGAACCGTCGGGCGCGCCGACTTCCTGGCGCAGGTCTGCGAACACCCGCGGATTGGCTATCCCGCCATCCACGCCATAGTCACAGCAATGGATGATCTTTTCCGGCGAATCGCACCAATACATGGTGCCGCCATCGGGGCTGAAACAGATACTGTTGGCGATGCCGACCTTGGGCAGCGGCAAGGCTTCGAGCCGCAGGTCGCGATTCAAGCGATATAACGCGCCGACCGGTGCATGATCATGGTTTTGGTTGTAGGTGCCGAAGACAAAGCACCCTTGCCTGTCGCAACGTCCATCGTTGATGCGTGTGTTCAGCAAGCCGGGTTCGACATCGCAAATCGTCGTTATCTTGCGGCTGGAAAAGCGGAACAAGGCCAGCCGGGATGCCAAACCCAGCAGCAGGCAATCGTCATCCCGCGTCAGGGCGAAGCAAGCCAGGCGTTCCGGCAGGCTCCAGCTTTGCGTCTGGCCGGTGCCCGGCGTATGTGCCCACAGCCTTTCGCCCTCGATATCGGTCCACAACAGCCGCGCCGTGCGCTCGCACCACAGTATGCACTCGCCCAGTTCGCAGCGTGAATCGACAATCAAGTTCATCATGGACGCACCGAGAAGCGATAGATGGAACGGCTGCAGTATTCGGCTCCGGGCTGCAGCATGGTTCCGGGATAATCCGGCCGGTTCGGCGAATCGGGGAAATGCTGCGGCTCGAGGCAGAAACCGCTACGCCAGCCATAGCTGCGGCCCTTCCCCTGCAGCGAGCCGTCGAGGAAATTGCCGCTGTAGAACTGCAGGCCGGGTTCCTGGGTCAGTATCTCCAGCACGCGGCCGGACAGCGGATCGTACACGGTTGCAGCCAGGCCGAGCCCCTTCGGCGTTCCCTTGTCGAGCACGAAGTTGTGATCGTAGCCGCGCCCGCGGGCGAGTTGCACGTCGTCCTGCGCAATGCGCGCGCCGATGGCATGCGGCTGGCGAAAATCGAAAGGCGTACCGGCGACCGCGCCATGCTCGGGCAAGGGAATCAAGCCGGCATCGACCGGCGTGTAATACGCGGCCTGTATGCTCAACTCGTGATCCACAATCGCGCCGCCGCAGGCCAGATTGAAATAGCTATGTTGCGTCAGGTTGACGGGGGTGGCGCGGTCCGCGATGGCATGGTATTGCACGATCAATTCATTGCCCTGCGTGAGCGTGTAGGTAACCGTGGCTTGCAGATTGCCGGGATAGCCTTGCTCGCCGTCGGGGCTGAAGTAGCGCAGGCGCAAACCCGCTGCCGCACCGGACTCGAACGGTTCAACCTGCCACAAGACCTTGTGAAAACCGAGAGCGCCGCCGTGCAGGTGATTGGCGCCGTCGTTGCGGTCAAGGTCGTAAACAGCACCGTCCACGGTATAGCGCGCACCGGCAATGCGGTTGGCATACCGTCCGATCAGTGCGCCGAAATAAGCCGATTCGCCGCAATACGGCTCCACGCTGCCGAAGCCGAGCACGACGTCGCCAAGCATGCCGTCGCGATCGGGCACGTGGAGTTCGGTGATGACGCCGCCGAAATCGGTCACGCGCACGATCATGCCTCGCTCGTTGGTGAGCGTATACAACTGCGCAGGCCTGCCGTCAGGCAGAAACCCAAACGCTTTCTGTGTGACACCACCCCGGCGGGGCAGCGATTCCGTCGCTTCTTCCATACCCGCCTCAGCCCCGCGCCATGACTCGCTGCAACGCCGCAGGCAGGTGCGCAGATACATGGCGGCTCATGCGACCGAAGGCCGGCCGAACACGGGCATGCCGTCTCCGTCCCAGCGCAGCGGCTTGACGAAGGTGTGGCGGTCCGGGTTCCACAGCGGATCGCCGACGATCTCGGTATAGGTGCGCGCGTGATAGACCAGCATCACGTCGTCATCGTTCTCGCCGACGGTGAAGCTGTTGTGCCCCGGGCCGTAGATGCCGTGCTCGTAGCAGGTCTGCAGCACCGGCTGCGGCGACTTGGTCCACGACGCAGGATTGAGCAGGTCGGCATTCTCGTCGGCCCAGAGCAAGCCCATGGCGTAATTCTCGTCGGTGGCGCTGGCCGAATAGCTGATGAAGATCTTGCCGTTGCGCTTCAACACCGACGGCCCCTCGTTGACCCAGAAGCCGCGTATTTCCCAATCGAACTCGGGCTTGGACAACATCACGGGCTTGCCGCCCAATTGCCATGGCGTTTTCATGGGCGCGATATAGAGGTTGGAATTGCCTTCGATGGCCACATCCTTTTGCGCCCACAGGTAGTACAGCACGCCGCGATGGGTGAAGGTGGTCGCGTCGAGGCAAAAGGTATCGATGCCGGTATCGACCTGGCCCATGAATTGCCAATCGCCCTGCAGCGGATTGGCATAGGCATTGCGGATCGCATACATGCGGTGCTGGAACAGCTTGTGCTTGATCTCACGGCTCGGCGCGGCGGCGAAGTAGACGTACCAGGCGCCGTCGTTGAAGTGCAGCTCGGGTGCCCAGATCAACTCGCTATACGGCCCCGTGTCGGGCTTGTGCCAGACATCGACCGTGCGTGCCGTCGCCAGCTCGGCGATGCTTCCGGCACGGCGCAGCTCGATGCGGTCGTATTGCGGCACCGAGGCGGTGAAATAGTAATAGCCATCGGTGTGCTTAAGGATATATGGGTCGGCCCGTTGTTCGATCAGGGGTCGCAAGATGTCGGTCACGTCGATCTCCATGCAAATTCGAGAACAGGCTCAGCCTGTCACATAGCCTTTCAGCCGCATTTCACTCTTCACTTCGCCGTAATAGTCGTCGCTGATGCGGTATTTGAACATCAGCGCCCCCATGGCGAAATGGAAGAAGCCGGGAATCACCGACAGCATGAGCGCGATGCCGGCCAGCGCCTCCGGGGTTTGCTCGTGATTGGGCTGGTAATGAAAGTAAGTCAGCAGCACGCCCACCATGCCGCCGGCGATCCCCATACCGGCCTTCTGGCATACCGAAATGCCCCCGAAGGCGAAGCCGGCCACGCGCTTGCCGGTTTTGACCTGGCCATAGTCGATGGTCTCGGCAATCGCCGACCAGAATACCGGCGCATGCAAGTCGACGATGAAGGACAGCAGGAAATACAGCACGAAGCCGAGCGCGGTATCGCCCGGCGCGACGAAGAAATAGATCATCGCGCTCAGCAGGGCCACCGTGATCTGCGTGTAACGGAACAGCTTGACCTTGCAATAGAACTTGGTGATCCAGGTCGAGGCCACCATGGACAGGATGGCTGCGACCACACCGGTCGAAAGAAAGGCCGAGACCACGGCCGTGTCGCCGCCGAGATAATACTTGGCGTAATAGATCGCCACGGAGCCGCGCACCACGTAGCCGACCGTGCCGGTAACGCAAACGCCGCACAGGATCAGCCATTGGTCGTTCTTCAAGAGCACGCGGATCTGTTCGATCAAGGGCTGGCGCTCCACCACGTGCACCACGCGCTCGGTAGTGCTGAAGAAGCAGAACAGAAAGAGTGCCACGCCCATGGCCGCCATGACCGCCATCGCGGCCTGGTAGCCCACGGCCGGATTGCCCGCGCCCCAGCGCTGCGCCAGCATGGGCACGATGATGGTCACCATGAAGGCGCCGATCTTGGCGAAGAACAGCCGGTAGCCGTTGGCCGACAGGCGCTCCTTCGGATCATTGGTCAGCGCGCTGATCAACGAGATGTAGGGAATCCCGACGCCGGCCGTCATCAAGGTCATGATGATGTAGGTCGAGTAAGCCCATACCAGCTTGGCATCGTAATTCCATTCCGGCGTGGAAAACACGAAGAACACGCTGACGCCGTAAGGCACGGCCAGCCACAGCAGATAGGGACGGTAGCGTCCGAAGCGCGACGTGATGCGGTCGGTCAATTGCCCCATCGTCATGTCGGCCGCCCCGCCGATGATCTTCACCAGCACGAACAACAGCGCCAGGTCGGCCGTCTTCAAGCCGTAGATGTCGGTATAGAAGTAGGTGATGATGAGCATCATCGACGAGATGACGACATTCAATGCCATGTCGCCCGCGCCGAAGCCGGTCTTTTCCACGACCGACAAACCCTGCTCCTGCTTTGCGTTTTCCATCTTGAACCCAATAAGAGGCTGCGAGAAAAAAGGCGTTGCCGGCCGCAGCCGGGCAACGCCCCGGTCACATCAGGTGCTTGCGAAGCCCATCCTATAACTTCCAGCGCAGGCCGATCCGCAAGGTACGGTCATAATAGCGGGTATCGCGCGGCGTGATCGACGAATTGCTGAAGTAATCGTGATACTCGAAATTCAGCAAATTGTTTCCTTCGAGTACGACCGTGAAGTTCTTCGCCAACTCGTAGGACAGCGAGGCATCGAGCGCTGAGATCGGTGCCACCACCAGGTCGTACCACGTGCCGGTGATGGCGCCGGCGTGATACGTGTCGGTATAGCGCGAACGCCAGTTGTAAGCCAGGCGGCCGGACCAGCCGTTCTTCTCGTACAGGCCGACCAGGTTGTACGCATACTTCGACATGCCCTGGAACGGCTTGCCTTCCAGGTAAGTAGCGGTCGACGATTCGAGACCGCCCGTCATTACCGTCACGTTGGCCTGGAAGCCGAGGCCGCTCATCCAGCCCGGCAGCTTGTCGTAGAACTGCTGATAAGCCAGTTCCACGCCTTGCAAATGGCCGCTGTCGGTATTGAAGGGGCGCGTCACGTTCCACGTCGTGCCCTGAAACACTTCCGGCTCCGCCTTGTAGGCGATGTAGTCTTTGAAATTATGGCGGAACAAGGCCGCGCTCATCATGCCGCTCGGCGCGAAATACCACTCCAGCGAGCCGTCGAAATTGTCGGCGCGTACCGGCTTCAGGTCAGGGTTGCCGCCGGAAGCCG
>DASVYZ010000251.1:0-6718 GCA_036391935.1 Burkholderiaceae bacterium
GGGAAGTGATCGCGCAACACGATGCCGAACGTGCCGAGCGCACTTTGACGCTGCTGCGCGAGGGTGCGGTCCGCACCCCCACCGATTATTGCCGCGCCGCTCTGATCTTCCATCATGGCGATTCGCTCGACAAAAAGAAACTCGCCTATTCTCTGGCCTGGATCGGCTTCCAGCTCGATCCGTCGAACAGGGATTGCGCACTGATCTCGGCCCAGGCCTGGGACCGCATCCTGATTACACAGGGCAAGCCGCAATGGTATGGCACGCAATACGGCGGGCGCGACGCGAATTCCAATCTGAGCGGCTTGCTGCCCATCGATAAGGATGCGGTGAGCAACGAAGAGCGCGCACGCTACGGCGTCGATCCGCAGTAATGGCCGGCATTAGCCAGCTAGTCGTCATCACGACCTATTTCAACCCCTGCCGCTACCAGACGCGCCGCAAAAATTATGAGCGTTTCGTGGCCGGAATCCGCGCGGCGGGTGTCGCCTGCATCACAGTCGAATGCGCTTTCGGCCAACAGGAATTCGAATTACAGCCTGCAGCCGATATCTTGCAAATACGTTGCGAGACGCTGGTATGGCAAAAGGAACGCCTGCTCAATCTTGCCGCCGGCTGGCTGCCGCCGCAATGCCAATACGTGGCCTGGCTCGATTGCGACATCCTGTTCAAGCGCAAGCGCTGGGCGCGCGATCTGGTGCGGGTGTTGCAGACGCAACAGGTCGCACAAGTGTTCGAAACCTGTGTGCGCCTCAAGCAAGGCGATGAGCGCGGCGGCAAGCCCGATATCGTCGAATCGTTTGCGTCGGTAATGGCCCGCCAGCCCGATTTGCTCAACGCCGGGCGCTACGACACGCATGGCCACACTGGATACGGCTGGGCCATGCGGCGCGCCCTGTTCGACGAGATTGGTCTATATGAGGAGGCGGTGAGCGGCAGCGCCGACCATTTCATGGCGCACGCCATCTACGGCGTCTACGGCTTTTGCGTGCACAATGCCTTGAAGCACGACCCGGTGCAGATCGGCCATTTCCGTGCCTGGGCGGACCGCTTTCATGCCCGGGTGCGCGGCAGCCTGGGCGTAGTGCGGGGCGAGATCGAGCACCTGTGGCATGGCGAACTGGAGCATCGGCGCTACTTCTTGCGCATGCACGACATCACCGAGCGCGGCTTCGACCCTTATACCGACCTGGCAATGAAGACGGACATGCCCTTGGAGTGGCATCCGGCCATGGAGAAGCCCTCCCTGCGCGATTATTTCAACGAATACTTCCGGTCGCGCAAGGAAGACGGCGGCGCGCCGGAAGCGCACCACGCCAATTGAATGCAAACCATCCTGCGGGAGAACGCGGCATGACAACTGACTCGGACGAACGCAACAACTTGACGGAAGCCATCAATGCGCTGTCGCTGACGACAGCATCGCTCGAGAAACGCATTGCCAGGCTCGACGACGATCTGCACCGCATCAAGGCCGAGCGCAAGGCCGGCATCCATGCGCTGGTGGCGCAACTGCTGCCCGATCTGCGGCGCTCGACCTTCGACAATCTGCTCGTCGCCGTACCGGGTTTCGCTGATGCCGAAGTGCGTTACCTGATGCTGCGGCAATGGTATTTCCTGTTCTTCTTCAAACGCAAAGGCTACGACCAGACCCTGACTACGCTGCGCACGCGCATGGCGTTCGCGGCAGGGAAGGGCCTCGTACCGCAAATAGCCCAGCGCATGGAAGACTGGAACAAGAATATCGACACATTGCACGCGGAGCGCGGGGAACTGGCGCTCAGGCAGCGTAACGTGCTTGCGTCGCTGGCTCTTTTGCGCGCAGCGGCAGGGAAGCTCATCCGTCTGCCGGACCAGGTAAAACGGGATGTGCAAACCATCGTGCAGAAGGCACGCGCGGCCAAACAGGCAGCGAGGGCTGCCAATGGAACGACAACGGCGCCGCGCAGCCATACCGTGCACGGGAACCGGGATACGCAGATCGTCTATGGCAATGTCGATACCTGGTCCGACTTCGCTGCCGATGTACCGCAAAGCCTGGTCATCATGGCCTTCGATACGATGCGCCAATCGCAGCAGGCCAACCCGAAGGACGACAGTGCCGGCATCGATTTTGCCGAACCGCCGACTGCGGCAATGGACAACGACATCGACTTCGGCGATGCGACGGCGAACTCCGGCGGCAATGCGATGGCAACCGACGACCGCCTTGGGGCATTTTCCTAGCTTGTTATGCGCTCCGGCAGGGATTTGCCACATGCTAGAATGCAACAGCCTGAGCCCGGCATCCGAAAGAAGGCCGGGCCATCCCGCCAATCACGACTGTTCACATCGCCATGTCCGCTATCGAGGGAAAGGATACGCTGATTCCCGCCGACGACAAGCGCCCGCTCAAGGCCTTGGCGACGGCAGCCGCGGCTGGCGAAGCCGAGGCTCAATTCGGACTTGGCTACCGTTACCTGCTGGGCCAGGATATTGCGCGCGACGACCGGCGTGCCTATACACTGTGGCGCAAGTCTGCCGGCCAGGGCCATGCCGCCAGCTTCAACAACCTCGGATGCCTGCACGCAGCCGGGCGCGCCATGGCACAAGACGACAAGATGGCCTTTGCCTGTTTCCAGAAGGCCGCCACGCTCGACAACGAGATCGGTCAGTTGAACCTGGGCCGCATGTATCTGACCGGCCGTGGCACGCCGCAAAACCTGGCCAAGGCCAGGCTGTGGCTTGGGCTTGCCGCGCGGCATGGCAACCTTGAGGCCCAGGCGCTACTCAAGGAAGCCGGGGTCGGAACGGGCCGGCAGCATGTTCTGGTGAACGTTGCCATCTGCGCGCTGTTGCTGGTCTGGAGCGCGCTTTACCTGGCGGTATTTGCCACGCCGCTGGGCCACATGCTGGCTCAAATGCCCGAATGGCCTCGCGTCATCATCCAGGCCTTGCCGGTATGGCTGCCGCTGCTGACGCTTTTGGCCTATTTTTGGCGCAGGTTCGGTCGGTAGAGCGTGGCACTGGAGGCTGGGCGAAAACGAATGCCATTCTGGGCACGCGTGTTCAAATCCCCCGGAGGTAATTGGCGATAGCATTTGCTTAATATAGCCTGCAATTAACACACAACATGCTGCAAGCATGCACCAAATCAGGCGAATCGCCCCTTTGCGGTGCAGCAAGCAATTGACTGGCGCGGCGAAAAACTCTTATAATCCCGTGGCTACACAGGACACATTGCAATCTTCACTACAACGGCCGGTTGAAGCGCACCTGAAGAGTCGCGCGCCTGGCCTGGCGAACCCGGGCAAGTATGCTGCGCGTCATTCTTCTGCAACTTGCGGCAACGGTCGTGACCAGCGTGGTGGCGGGATTGATCGGTGGGGTTCCTGCGTTGCTGTCGGCGCTGCTGGGAGGCTTGTGCTGCGTGGTGCCGAACAGCTTGTTCGCCCTGCGTCTGTTCGCGGAGGGGCAAAAGCCGCAAGGTGCCAACCCGATGTCGTTTTTCATCGGGGAATTTATCAAGATTGCATTAACGGTGGCGCTCCTGGGCGCGATCGGATGGCTGTACCACAGTTTGAATTGGCTCGCGTTACTCGCGGGATTCATTGTGGCACTGAAAAGTTACATCATCTTATTATTTAGGCATCGATAAACATGGCAACTGATCTGGTCCCTGAGGGCGCGGGTGAAGCCGCTCCCACCGCATCGGAGTACATCCAGCACCACCTGACCCACTTCCAGCCGACACCACAGCACGGCCCGATCGATTTTCACACCATCAACTACGATACGGTGTTCTGGTCCATCCTGATGGGTGTGATCGGCCTGATCCTCATGCGTCTGGCTGCCCGCAAGGCCACCGCCGGCGTGCCAGGCCGATTCCAAGCCGCCATCGAAGTTCTGGTCGAACTGGTTGAAGACCAGTCCAAGGCCATTATTCCCCACGGCAACCGTGCCTTCATCGCGCCTCTGGCCCTGACGGTGTTCGTCTGGGTCTTCCTGATGAATTCGATGGACTTCCTGCCGGTCGACCTGTTTGCAACGCTCTTCAAGTGGACCGGCCTTGAGCATGTTTTCCATCATCAGCGCGTGGTGCCGACGGCCGACTTGAACGGCACGCTTGGCATGTCGCTCGGCGTATTGGCGCTGACGCTCTACTACAACGTCAAGATCAAGGGTGCCGGCGGCTTCGTGCATGAATTGTTCTGCGCCCCGTTCGGCCCGCAATTCTATCTGTGGCCGTTCAATTTCGGCCTGAACCTGATCGAATTCGTCGCCAAGACCGTCTCGCTCGGCATGCGACTGTTCGGCAACATGTACGCCGGCGAATTGATCTTCCTGTTGATCGCACTGCTCGGTTCGACCGCCACCTGGTGGGGCTTCGGCCTGCATGTGCTGGCGGGTTCGGTCTGGGCCATCTTCCACATCCTGATCGTGGCGCTGCAAGCGTTCATCTTCATGATGCTGACCTTGGTCTATATTGGCCAAGCGCACGAAGGCCATTAACAGCTTTTGCAGTAAGCGGTAAGTAAAGGTTTTGCAGTATTTTGGTTTTACTTTTTGACTTTTGACTATCTAAGGAGTTTTCATGACTAACGTCGCATTGGTTGCTTTGGCTTGTGGTTTGATCATCGGTTTGGGCGCTATCGGTGCCTGTATCGGTATTGGCATCATGGGCGGCAAGTTCATCGAAGCCTCCGCTCGCCAACCCGAGTTGATGAACACTCTGCAAACCAAGATGTTCCTGTTGGCCGGTCTGATCGACGCTGCATTCCTGATCGGTGTCGGTATCGCGATGATGTTCGCGTTCGCCAACCCCTTCACGGGCTAAGTAGACGGTTTAAGTCGGCATGCGGCGGATCGCTGTTGATCCGCCCGGCCTTCGGCCCGTGATTCGCGGGCCGCTTGACTCACTTAAACGCAAAAGGACGCAACGTGAATATTAATGCCACCTTATTGGCACAGTTCGTCGTCTTCTTCATTCTCGCGCTCGTCACGATGAAGTTCGTGTGGCCGCCGATGATGAAGGCGCTGGACGACCGTGCCAAGAAAATCGCCGACGGCCTGGCTGCCGCCGACCTTGGCAAGAAAGCGAAGGAAGATGCCGACAGGGCCGCCGCCGCTGAACTGGTCAAGGCCCGCGACGAAGGCCAGAAGCGCATCGTCGACGCTGAAAAGCGTGCGCAAGGCATCATTGAAGAAGCGAAGAAGATCGCCTCGGAAGAAGCAGCGCGCATCGTCGCTGCCGCCAAGGACGACGCAGCACAGCAACTGTCCAAGGCTCGCGAAGAGCTGCGCGGCCAGGTTGCCGGTCTGGCCGTCAAGGGTGCCGAGCAGATCCTGAAGCGCGAAATCAATGCCGGCGCCCACGCCGATCTGTTGAACCAACTCGCCACCGAGCTGTAATCATGGCTGAACTCGCAACGATCGCTCGCCCCTACGCCGAAGCGCTGTTCCGCGTGGCCAAGGCCGGCAATCTGTCGGCCTGGTCGGACCTGGTGTCCGAACTGGCCCAGGTCGGGGCTCATCCCGATGTGCAGGCGCTGTCGCACAACCCCAATCTGTCCGACAAGACTGTCGCCGACACACTCTTGGCCCTGGTCAAGTCGCCTGTGACCGATGAAGCCAGGAACTTCATCGCCATGCTGGTCGAGAATGGCCGCGTCGCCCTGCTGCCGGAAATCGGCGCGCAATTCCACGCATTGAAGAATGCGCAGGAAGGCGCAGCCGACGCCGAGATCGCGAGTGCGTTCGAGCTGAACGATGCCCAGGTCAAGCAACTGGTTGCCACGCTGGAAAAGAAGTTCGGCCGCAAGCTGAACCCGGCGGTGCATGTCGACCAATCGCTGATCGGCGGCGTGCGCGTCGTGGTCGGCGACGAAGTGCTGGACACCTCGGTGCGCGCCAAGCTGCAGCAAATGCAAGTGGCGCTGACTGCCGCGTAGTTCGCGACGATATTTAATTTTAGGAGTGTGTATGCAACTCAACCCGTCTGAAATCAGCGAACTGATCAAGAGCCGCATCCAAGGCGTTGGCGCTTCCGCTGAGATTCGCAATCAAGGTACGGTGATTTCCGTATCGGACGGCATTTGCCGTATCCACGGCCTGTCCGACGTGATGCAAGGCGAAATGCTGGAATTCCCCGGCAACACTTTCGGTCTGGCGCTGAACCTCGAGCGCGATTCCGTCGGTGCCGTTATTCTCGGTAACTACGAGCACATCTCAGAAGGCGACACGGTCAAGTGCACCGGCCGCATTCTGGAAGTGCCGATCGGCCCCGAACTGAAGGGCCGCGTGGTCAACGCGCTGGGCCAGCCGATCGACGGCAAGGGCCCGGTCAACGCCAAGCTGACCTCGCCGATCGAAAAGATCGCCCCCGGCGTTATCGCGCGTCAATCCGTTTCGCAGCCGATGCAAACCGGCTTGAAGTCGATCGACTCGATGGTGCCCATCGGCCGCGGCCAGCGTGAGCTGATCATCGGCGACCGCCAAACCGGCAAGACCGCCGTGGCGATCGACACGATCATCAACCAGAAGGGCCAGAACATGACGTGTATCTACGTCGCGATCGGCCAGAAGGCGTCGTCGATCAAGAACGTGGTGCGCGCTCTCGAAGCCCACGGCGCGATGGACTACACCATCGTCGTCGCCGCCTCGGCGTCGGAATCGGCGGCCATGCAATACGTGTCGGCCTACTCCGGCTGCACTATGGGCGAATACTTCCGCGACCGTG
>DASVYZ010000252.1:0-1803 GCA_036391935.1 Burkholderiaceae bacterium
AAACTGCATGCCATGGCGGGAGACATCATGACCGAAAAGAACGACAACCAAGCGAAGAAAAAATCGCGCCGCCGCTTCATCCTGGGCGGCCTTGGCCTGACCGGCGCCCTTATCGTAGGCTGGGGCGTGATGCCGCCGCGCCAGCGCATCAACGGCAGCCGCCCCTTGCCCGTGGAGGCGGGCGAAATCGCCTTGAACGGCTGGATCAAGCTGGCGGCGGACGGCAGCGTGACCGTCGCCATGGCGCGCGCCGAGATGGGGCAGGGTGTGCACACGGCACTGCCCATGCTGGTGGCGGAAGAGCTCGACGTGCCGCTGGCCAAGGTCAAGATCATGCAGGCGCCGATCGACAAGATTTACGGCAACGTCTCCATGCTGGCCGATGGCTTGCCTTTCCACCCGGACGACCATGGGGCGATCAAGCGCGCGGCGCAATGGCTGACGGCCAAGACTGCGCGCGAACTCGGCTTGATGGTCACGGGAGGTTCGTCCAGCGTCAAGGACGCCTGGGAGCCGTTGCGTCAAGCGGGGGCCTCCGCGCGCGCCATGCTGGTTGGCGCGGCGGCAAAACGCTGGGGCGTCGATCCGGCAACTTGCGCCACCTCTGACGGCGTGGTGTCGCATGCCAGCGGCAAGCAGGCTGCTTATGCCGAATTGATGGCGGAAGCGGCGCATACCCAGCCGGCCGATATTCGCCTCAAGGAGCCGCAGCAATTCAAACTGATCGGCACATCGCAGCCGCGCCGCGACAGTCTGGCCAAGTCCACCGGCAGCGCCGGTTTCGGCCTCGATGCGCGGCCGCCGGGCATGATTTACGCTGCGGTGAAGATGGCGCCCACGCTCGGCGCCACGGTGCGGAAATACGACTCCGTCGCCGTGCAAGCCATGCCCGGTGTGATTTCCGTGGTCGATTTTCCAGCCGGTGCCGGCCCCTCCGGCGTGGCGGTATTGGCCAAGACGTTTTGGCAAGCCAAGCAGGCGGTGGCGACCGTGCAGGTGGCGTGGGGTGCCGGCCCGTATGCCAGGCTTTCAAGTACCGACGTGTTCAAGGAATTGTCGGTCAAGCTCGACGTGGAAGATGGCTTCACCTATTACAAAACCGGCGACATGGGGCTGGGTACAGGCGCTGCTTCAGTGCTCAAGGCCGAATACCGCGCGCCCTTCCTGGCGCATGCCACGATGGAACCGGTCAATTGCACGGCCCAGGTCAAGGATGGCAAGGTCGTGCTGTGGCTATCGACCCAGGTGCCCAGCGTCGCCGTCGATGTGGCGGCCAAGGCGGCCGGCGTGCCGGCCGATCATGTCGAACTGCACCTGACCTATGTCGGCGGCGGATTCGGCCGCCGCCTTGAAATCGACATGGTGACCCAAGCCGTGGCGATTGCGAAGAAAGCCGGCGGCTTGCCGGTGCAGGTGATCTGGACGCGCGAAGAAGACATGACGCACGATATGTACCGCCCGGCAGCCGTGGCGCGCTTCACCGCCGCGCTCGACGCGCAAGGCAAGGTGCTGACTTACGATAACAAGTCGGCCGGCGGCTCGATCACGCAGCAGGTGCTGGAGCGAACCTTCGGCCTGCCAGGGAGCGGCCCGGACAAGACCACGGCCGAGGGCGAATTCGATATGTCCTATGCATTTCCCAATCAGCGCATCGCCCACGTGATCGTGCCGACGCCGGTGCCCTTGGGCTATTGGCGCTCGGTTGGCCATTCGCACAATGCCTTTTTCAAGGAAAGCTTCATCGACGAGCTGGCGTATGCGGCCAAGCAAGATCCGGTGGCTTACCGCCGCAGCTTGCTGACC
>DASVYZ010000253.1:0-7572 GCA_036391935.1 Burkholderiaceae bacterium
CAGGATGGGTTGCGAATAGAGCACGAATCGGTCTTCTTCGAGCGCCTGGCGGATTCGGCCGATCCAGCCCATCTCGCCCTGGCGTTGGGCCAGCTCCTGGTCTTCCCGGGAAAAGACATGGACGCGATTGCGTCCATGATCCTTGGCCAGATAGCAGGCCGCATCCGCGATGCGCAGCACGTCCGCCAGCGTCGCGGGCTGTTCGCCGAAGGTCACGAGGCCGATGCTGGCGCTCGATGGGAAACTGCGCTCGCTCCAACTGAAATGGAAATCCGCCACGGTCTGACGCAGGGATTCTGCTATCTTCAGGGCCGGCGCTGTCGGGCAGGCTTCGAGCAGTACGCCGAATTCGTCGCCGCCCAGCCGCGCCAGCGTATCGTTCTGCCGCAATTTCGATCTGAGCCGCTCAGCCAACTGCTTCAGCAATTCGTCGCCGGCCAGGTGGCCGCAGGTGTCGTTGACGATCTTGAACTGGTCGAGATCGAGGTAAAGCATAGAATGCTGCCGATTGAACGTCGCATTGGCCAGCATCGCAGTCAGGCGGCGCTCGAATTCGCGCCGGTTGATCAGGCCTGTCAATTCGTCATGATTGGCCTGGTAGGACAAATGCGTGGCATAGGCGCGATCCTTGCTCACGTCGTGCAAAACCCATACGGTTCCCATGGCCTTGCCTTCGCGGTCGAGCAATTGCGCAATCGAGCGGTTGACCGTGACTTCGTGCCCGTCGCGCCCGACCAGGAGCAGATTGGTTTGCAAGGTCACATCGTGTTTTCTGGCCTGGAATTCGACGTCGGCGACGCTCAGGCGGGTCTGTTCCTCGAGCAGTGCGCAGACCTCCGCCGCCGGCCTGCCTTTCGCTTCCTCGATGCGCCAACCGGTAATGACGACGGCAGCAGGGTTCAGGTATTCGATGCGGCCGCCGGTATCGACCGTGATCACGGCATCGCCGATCGATTCCAGCGTCACCTGCGCACGTTCTTTTTCCGCATGCAACAATTCCGCATTGCGTTTGCGTTCCGTGATATCGGTCATCGAGCCGGCCATGCGCACGGCACGGCCATTTTCGGCACGCGCCGATTGTGCGCGCGAGCGCATCCAGCGCAGATTGCCCGCGTCGGTCACGGCACGAAACTCGACGTCGAACGGTACGTGGTCACGCAAGTGGGCGATCAGCTTGCGCCGCAGTGCCGGCTCGTCGTCGGGATGGGCAAAGTGCAGTAATTCCTTTGCACCGTTGCGCCCGCCCTCCATCTCCAGCATCTCCAGCATGCGCGGAGAGTAATAGAAAGTGCCGTTGGCGATATCCCAATCCCACAAGCCGTCGTTGCTGCCGCCCATGGCCAGCTGCAGACGCTGTTCGGAGGTGCGCAGAGCCTCCGCCAGGCTATCCTGTCTCAGCCATATGCGGCGGGCGATCGCAATGCCGCTCAAAATTAGGAGAATGCCGAGGGTCCAGCTCGCGACAAGCAGGATATGCTGCACATGGCGTCCGGCGCGCTCAAGCCTTTGGGCGAGATCGTATTCGGTATCGGCCAGGTTCTGATTGATCTCCCGGATTTGCGCCAGGCTCCGCTGCGCTGCCGCAGCATCGGGATTGACTGAGCGCAAGGCGGAGTGCAGGCTCTCGGCGGCCGCATCGAGTTGCATCAAGCTGCGGTCGGCTGCACTCCATGTGCCGGCGGCATCGATCTGGATGCCGAACAGTTGCGAGGTCTGGAAGGCGAAAATCATATCGTCGGCATCGACCTCGCCATTGCCAGCCGAGAGCATGCCGCGCCGCGCCAAAGCATAATTCGGCACCGGTTTCGACAATTCGATACGCGCCAGCCGGCCGGCCATCGGTATCGTCATGTTTTGACGGTAAGCGCTATATTCGCGCTCTTCGCCCGAAGCGGCGTATTGCAGCAGGTGCAGCGCCGCATCCTTCTGCGATTTGGAATACAGGCTTTCGGCCGCAACCTGGGCTCGTATCGACGACAGCAGGCGCAGCCGCATCATGCCGAGCATGCCCATCGTGAGAAATATGATGAGGAAAATCAATGCGACCTTGATCCACCTGGCGGAGAGGAAGTGCGGGCGGAGCGAAGTCGAAAACGGCATGCGATAGATGTGTGATGACGTGAGCAGTGTGCCGCCGGAGGGCAGCCTATCCGTCAATCATATCGCCTAGACTTTCCGTGTGGCAAGAGCATTAATTGATGAAACTATACGTCAAAAAGAGGTTTGACACGTAGTCAATGATGATGGACAAGGGTGCCGTCGGCGATGTAGGCCTGCACCACTTCCTTCTGTCCGGTGGCATAGCGCAGCACCTCGCCACAGTCACAGATCCCCTGGTAAGGCTGAATGTGCGAGCACGCCGAAACAGCCTGCAAAAACACCTTCACCGGCTTGCCGCATTGCTTGCATTTGAAGGTCAAAATACGGGCGGGTTTGAGATTCATGGAGATTCCAATTAACAATCGTTAACATTTGTTGATGCGCCAAAGCGACGTAAGTTCGGCATGACGCGCGGCAAAAAGAGGATCATTTCTGTCCATGGACCGCGGATGAACCGGTTTGGTGTCGATTTTTCCGGCGACCTGGAGACCCGCGGCCTCGATCCAGGACAGCAATTCCGCGCGCGTGCGCAAACCAAGGTGCTCGGCCAGATCGGACAGAATCAACCATCCCTCCCCCCCATCGTCGAGATGTTCGGCAAGACCCGCAAGGAAGCCGCGCAGCATGCGGCTGTCAGGATCGTAGACCGCATGTTCCAAAGGTGAATACGCGCGCGCCGGAACCCAGGGCGGATTGCAGACGATGAGCTTGGCGCGGCCGGGCGGAAACAGGTCCGCTTGCACCACCTCCACCTGATCCGCATATCCCAGCGCGTCGATGTTGGCGCGCGCGCATTGCAATGCGCGCGCCTCCATGTCGGTCGCGACGATACGTTTGACGCCTCGCCGGGCCAAAATGGCAGCCAGCACCCCGGTACCCGTGCCAACGTCGACGGCTGATTCTGCGGAGGGCAACGGCGTCCCGGCAACGAGTTCGAGATATTCCCCGCGCACCGGCGAAAACACACCGTAGTGCGGATGGATACGCGCATCGAGCGCGGAAATCTCGACACCCTTCTTGCGCCACTCGTGCGCGCCGATCAAGCCTTGCAGCTCCCGCAGCGATACGACAAACGCACCGTGCGCTTCGCCGTAGGCTTCGAGGCAGGCCTGCCGGACATCGGGAGCGCGGCGCAGGGGAATGGCGTAGTCGGCGCTGCAGGGCAGCAGGATGGTGCCCAGAATGCGCGTGCGGTGCGATTGCGCCTGCCGGTGGAAATGAAAAGCTTCTGCGGGCGTGGCAGGTTTCCTGCGCTGCCTGACTTCGCAGCGCCGCGCCAAGGCTTGCAGCAACTGGCGCGCATTATGGAAGTCGCCGCGCCATAGCAGCGACGTGCCTTCGGAAGCCAGCCGGTAGGCGGCATCGGCGGTCGTGCGGTCGTCGGCAACCGTTACGCGTTTCGGCGGCGCGGCGCCCGCCTCCGATTGCCACAGGGCGCTATGCTCTGTGCCCTGTTCAGTCCATGTGAGGATCGGCAGGCTCAAGCTTCTGCAACGCGCTTGGCGATATGGGTCAGCGCCTCTTCGACCTGGTCGACCAGGATCAGGCACAGGTCGCCGCTGTCGAGCTTGCTCAGGGCACGGTCGATGGCAATGAATTCGCCGCGGATTTCCTCGACGTTTTTGGTGCGCGGCGCACCTTCCAGCCCTTGGGCCAACAGCTTCATCACTTCGCCGTCTTCGCGGCCGCGCTGGCACTGGTCCTGGTACAGCAGCACTTCGTCGAAAGCCGTGCCCGCTATCGTGCCTTGCTGGCGGATGTCTTCGTCGCGCCGGTCGCCGGCGCCGCTGATGACGAGCGAGCGGCGCTTGGCCGGCATGGACTCGATGGCCTGGATCAGGGCGGAAATCGCATCGGGATTATGGCCGTAGTCGGCAATCACGGTCGCGCCGCGATAATCGAACATATTGAAGCGGCCCGGCGCGTTGTCGCTGTCGCTCTTGAACGACTTCAGGCCGGCGCGGATATCGTCCCAGTCGGTGCCGGCGGCCCATGCGGCAGCGACAGCGGCCATCGCATTGTCGACCTGGAAGCCGATGCTGCCGTTACGCGTGATCGGCACTTCGGACAACGGCACCTTGTGCTGGGTCTTGCCTTCCACGGCCACGATGTGGCCCTCGTCGACATAGACCACGCGCTGTCCCTGGGCACGGTGCGTCGTCATCAAGGGATTCTTGCGGTCCTGGGCGAAGAAGGTGACGGAACCGCGGCAATTGTCGGCCATTGCCGCGACAACCGGATCGGCCGCATTCAACACGGCCGTGCCGCCCGGAGCGACGTTTTGCACGATGACGCGCTTCAATACAGCCAGGTCTTCCAGCGTCGTGATGTAATTCAAGCCCAGATGGTCGCCTGTACCGATGTTGGTCACGACGGCGACCTGGCAGTGGTCGAAAGCCAGGCCTTCGCGCAAGATGCCGCCGCGCGCGGTTTCGAATACGGCGGCATCGACATCAGGATGCAGCAGCACGTTGCGCGCGCTGCGCGGGCCGCTGCAGTCGCCGGTATCGATGCGCTCTCCGGCCACGTACACGCCGTCGGTATTGGTCATGCCGACGCGCAAGCCGCTTTGGGCGAAGATGTGCGCGATCAGGCGTACCGTGGTGGTCTTGCCGTTGGTGCCGGTGACGGCCACGACCGGAATGCGGCCATCCTCGCCATCGGCAAACATTTCGGAAATGATGGCTTCGCCGACCGCCCGGCCCTTGCCGTAGGACGGCGAAAGGTGCATGCGCAAGCCCGGTGCGGCATTGACTTCGACGATGCCGCCGCCCTGCTCTTCGATCGGCTTCAGCAGGCTCTCGCACACCACGTCGACGCCGCAAATATCCAAGCCGATCATCTGGGCCGCCGCCACCACGCGCGCAGCCACGTCCGGATGCACGTCGTCGGTCACATCGGTGGCAGAGCCGCCGGTGGACAGGTTGGCATTGTTGCGCAGTTTCACGCGCTGGTTCTTGGCCGGCACCGATTCCGCATCCAGCCCCTGCGTGGCCAGGCTGGCCAGGGCGATATCGTCGAAGCGGATCTTGGTCAGGGAAGTGGCATGTCCCGTGCCGCGGCGCGGGTCCTTGTTCACTTCCTCGACCAGTTCGCGCACGGTATGCTTGCCGTCGCCGATCACTTGCGGCGGATCGCGCCGTGCCGCGGCCACAAGGCGCCCCCCGACCACGAGGCATCGGAAATCGTCGCCGGGGATGTAACGCTCAACCATGATGTTGTCGCGGAATTCCTTGGCGGCGGCATAAGCCAGGTTCAATTGCTCGCGCGTGGTGACGTTGACCGTCACGCCCTTGCCCTGGTTGCCGTCCTTGGGCTTGACCACGACAGGTAAGCCGATCTCGCAGGCAATGTTCCAGGCATCTTCGGCATCCGTCGCGGTGCGGCCGCCCGGCACCGGCACGCCGGCGGCCGCCAACAGATTCTTGGTCAATTCCTTGTTTTGCGCGATCGCTTCCGAGATGGCGCTGGTGCGGTCGATCTCGGCGGCCTGGATGTGGCGCTGCTTGCTGCCCCAGCCGAACATGACCAGGCTGCCATTGGTCAGACGGCGATAAGGAATGTTGCGCGCCACGGCGGCTTGTACGATGGATCCGGTCGAAGGCCCCAGGCGCACGTCTTCATCGAGTTCGCGCAATTCATGCAGCGCGGCGGCGAGGTCGAAGGCGCTATCGTTCAAGGTAGCCTGGCACAGGCTCTCGGCCAGCTTCAGCGCCAGCCGCCCTACTGCTTCCTCGGTGTATTCGAACACGACCTGGAACACGCCGGTTTCCATCGTCGGCGTGGTGCGGCTGAAGGTGACCGGGCAGCCGGCCTGGGCCTGCAAGCCGAGCGCCGCCAGTTCCAGCACGTGGGCCATGGAGACCGAACCGTCCTGGCGGTGCGGCTGCAAGGGGCTGATTTGCGGAAAGCGGTCGCGCAGGCGCGACTCAAAGCCGGCGCGCCTGGTGATGGCGCACTCGTCGGCGGAACAGGTCACCACGGCCTCAATCGAGGTGTGGTGGCTCCAGATGTTTGCACCGCGCAACGCGCGGACTCGTGACACTTCCATGTTGCCGATCCGTTCCGGTTGAATTAGTAGTTGGGTTTCTTGAGCTTGGACTCGAAGGTCATCAAGCCGGCGCTGATGAGCTCAGGAGCAATGCCGAGCGCCCAGGTAGCGGCGACGGCGGCCATCACCGCGGTCGGCGCGATGCCCTTGGCATGCTTGAGCAAAGACAGCGGCAGCGAGGCGGACTCCTCGTTCCCCGTGGCCAGGACGATATTGTCGCCCTGCAGATAGACTACGCGCTCGCCGGCTGCGCGGTGCTGGGCCAGCACCGCGGCTTCGCCGGACGCGCCGTAGAAGATCACCTTGCCGTCGCACAGTTCGGCGAGCTCGACCACGGCGGGATCGTCGCCGTTCAACACAGCCACGCCGTCGGGCAGCACCACGTCGATCTGCGTGCGCATGACCTTGTACATGTCGCCCGGCTCGTCGATGTAAAACTCTTTCAGCTCTTCATAACCCAGCATGTCGGTCACCACGCCGACCGAACACTTGTCGTAGACCAGGCCCTCGGCCAGGATCATGCGCGCGCCGTTTTCGAACACGGCGGCTTCAACCGAGCGGTTGATCAGGAGGCGCTGACCGGCATCCCAATTGACGCAATTGCGCTTTTCCACGTGGCGATTGTCGAGATACAGCCCGTCGCTGCAAACCAGGCCCACATGCTTGCCGGTGGCCTGGATCAGCCAAGAGGTCATGCGCGCGATCAGGTTGTTGCCTTGCGAACCGGCCACGCCGACGATGGGAATGCGCCCGTTCTGCCCCGGCCCGAACAAGTGTTCCATGATGGCCGGGCCGATGGCGCGCGGCATGCCGCCTGCGGGCTTCAAATGTGCCAGCAAGCCGGGGCTGGCATTGACTTCGATCACGGCGCCTTGCTGCTCGTTGAGCGGCTTCGATACGTCTTCCAGCACCATGTCGACGCCGGCGATGTCGAGGCCGACGATGCGTGCCGCCAGCGCGGCCTTGGCGGCCACGGTCGGATGCACCTTGTCGGTCACGTCGAACGCCACGTTGCCGTTACGCTGGATCAGCACCTTCTGGCCGGCGGCGGGCACCGAGTACGCCGTCATGCCCTGGCGCTCGAGTTCGAGAATGATTTCGGCGCCAACTTCGGGAGCCACCGTGTTCAACGGCGAATCTTCGGTTGTGCCGCGGCGCGGGTCGGTATTGATCTGTTCGTCGACCAGCTTGATGATATTCGATGCGCCGTCGCCGGTAACCCACGCGGTTTCGCCTGCGGCAGCGGCCACCACGTTCTTGCCCACCACGAGCAGGCGATGCTCGGTGCCGGCAATGTATTTTTCCACCATCACGCCGCTGCCCTTGCGGTCGGCCAGATGATAAGCGGCTTCGATTTCTTCGCGTGTCTTCAAATCGAGCGAGACGCCGCGGCCATGATTGCCGTCGTAAGGCTTCACTGC
>DASVYZ010000254.1:0-4367 GCA_036391935.1 Burkholderiaceae bacterium
GCCAGCTTGCCACGGTAGGCATGGGCGTATCCGACGTCGCCATGACCGGCCACGTCAGCGCGGGCGATCTGGCGTCGGTATCGCTGGGCGCCTCGATCTGGGCCATTGTGATCGTGACCGTGATGGGCGTGATCATGGCGATCAATGCCGTGGTGGCGCACGAAATGGGTGCCGGCAACGTCGCGCGCGTGCCGCACATTGTCAGGCAGGCACAGTGGAAGGCCGCCGGTATCGGCATTGCCGCCTTCATTGTCGCCAATCTCGGCACCTATCTGTTCGACGTGCTCGACCTCGACCCCGCTGTGCATGACAAGGCCACCACCTTCGTGCACGTGATCAGCTTCGGCTTGCCGGCCTTCACCGCTTATCGCAGCCTGTATGGCTACAGCACCAGCATCCACCAGACCAAGCCGATGATGCTGATTGCACTGGGCGGCCTGGCTTACAACATTGTTGTCAACTGGCTATTGGTCTATGGTCATTTCGGCTTGCCGCAATTGGGGGCGGTCGGTTGCGCCATCGCCACCGCAAGCGGCTGCTGGCTCATGCTGGGCGCCATGTTGTGGTGGATGCGCGTGTCGCCGGCATACCGTGAAACCTATCCTTTTACGCATTGGGAAGGGCCGAATAGCCGGGAAATCGGCGCCATGCTGAAGCTCGGCTGGCCGATAGGCGTGACCTTCCTGGCCGAGGCGAGCGCGTTCTCGGCAGTCTGTTTCCTGGTGGCGCGTTTCGGCGTGGTGCCGATGGCGGCCAACCAGATTGCATTGAACTTCATCTCGCTGGTCTTCATGGTGCCATTGTCCTTCGGCATTGGCTTGATCACGCGCGTGGGCCATGCGGCAGGCGAAGGCGATGCGGTGCGGGCGCGTTTCGCGGCCTGGGTCGGCGTCGGGATGTCGCTTTCCTTCGGCATGCTGTCCGCCTGCTTCATCGCGTCCTGCCGCTACCTTATTGCTGCGGCTTACACGACCGACCCGGCAGTGCAAGCTGTGACGGCAGAGTTGCTGCTGTTCGCGGCCATCTTCCAGTTGTCCGATTCAACCCAGGTGGCTGCCGCCAGCGCGATCCGCGGCTACAAGGTGACGCGCACTCCCATGCTGATCCATTTGCTGTCGTTCTGGGGCTGCTCGCTGCCGCTTGGTTGCCTGCTGGGCCTCGCGCCGCAGTGGATGCCCTGGCATCCGGCCCGGCCCATGGCGGCTCAGGGCTTCTGGATCGGGCTTGCGGTCGGTTTGACGGTGGCCGCGCTGTCTCTCGTCTGGTTCTTGAACCGCATCTCGCTGCGCAAGATAGCGGAAAAGATTCCAGCCTAAAGGAAGCGGTCCAGTATCTTGCGGCTATGGCGGTCCATGCCGGCCATGTCGCGGATCAGGAAGTGGATGCCGTGCGTATCGGCGATCAAGAGCATGTTGCGGCCGATGCGACGGATGTCTTCTTCGCCGCGCAGCACAAATTCGGTCTTGCCGCGGTCGGTGTCCACACTCCAGGTGCAGGGCGTGGCGAAACTCGTGACGGCGGTGATGCGCGAAACTTCCGGCATGAATTCATGGGTTTGCAATTCCTCTTCGACCAGGGCGCGGATGTCGGGCGCCAGATCGCTCAACTTTTCAATCCATGCGACTTCGCGCCCATCCGGGCAAACCATGCCTATGCCTTCGGAGGGCGTCTGCACCGGAAAGGCGCGGACGGGTTCGACGTTCTCGTGCGTTTCGCCATCCGCCGTCAGGACGAGGCGGCCGAAGCTGTTGCGGATCAGTTGGAAATCGGTGGTCGTCATCGGCATTATTCCTCGCTGTCGTCCAGATCGCGGTCGACGTTGCGCGCTTGCGCCTGATAAAGGCGGTAGTAGGCGCCTTCGCGCGCCATGAGTTCGTCGTGCGGGCCTTCCTCCACCACCTGGCCGCGGTCCAGCACCACCAAGCGATCGGCCATATTGAGCGTGGAAAGCCGGTGCGCAATGGCAATCGTGGTGCGGCCTTGCACCAGGTTTTCCAGCGCTTTCTGGATTTCCTTTTCGGTTTCCGAATCGACCGACGACGTCGCCTCGTCGAGGATCAGGATGCGCGGATCGATCAAGAGAGCGCGGGCGATCGAGATACGCTGGCGTTCGCCGCCGGACAAGCCCTGGCCTCGCTCGCCGACCATGGAATCGTAGCCTTGCGGCAGACGCAAGATGAATTCGTGGGCGTGGGCCGCTCGCGCCGCCGCGATGATTTCGGCGCGCGTCGCTTCAGGCTTGCCGTAGGCAATGTTTTCCGCGATCGTGCCGAAGAACAGGAAGGGCTCCTGCAGCACCAGGCCGATGTTGCTGCGGTATTTGGAGAGCGGCAAGGAGCGGATATCGACGCCGTCGACGCGGATCGAGCCCTCGGCCACGTCGTAGAAGCGGCAGATCAGGTTGACCAGCGTACTCTTGCCCGATCCGCTGTGACCGACCAGACCGACCATCTCGCCCGGCGCGATGGAGAGGCTGATGCCGCGATTGACTGCGCGATTGCCGTAACGAAACCCGACTTCGCGCAATTCGATGCGGCCTTCGATCTTTTCCAGATGCACCGGGTTGGCCGGCTCCGGCACGCTCGATACGTGGTCGAGGATGTCGAAAATACGCTTGGCGGCCGAGGCGGACTTCTGCGTCACCGACACGATGCGGCTCATCGAATCAAGCCGGCCGTAGAAGCGGCTGATGTAGGCGATCGATGCCGTCAGCGTCCCCACCGAGATCTTCCCGTCGGCGATCAGCCAGATGCCGAACCCCCAGACCACGAGCAAACCGAGTTCGGTGAGGAAGGACACGCTCGGCGAAAACAGCGACCAGGTCTTGTTCAGCCGGTCGTTGACAGCCAGGTTATGCCGGTTGGCTTCGCGGAAGCGCGTCGCTTCGCGCGACTCCTGGGCAAATGCCTTGACCACGCGTATGCCGGGGATCGTATCGGCCAACACGTTGGTGACTTCGGACCAGACCCGGTCGATCCGTTCGAAACCAGTGCGCAACTTGTCGCGCACGACATGGATCATCCAGGCAATGAAGGGCAGGGGCAGCAAAGTGACGATGGCAAGCTTGCCGTTCAAGGAGAACAGCATCACCGTCGTCATCATGATCATCAACACGTCGGTCGCGAAATCGAGCAAATGTAGCGACAGAAACACGCAGATGCGGTCACTTTCGCTGCCGATGCGCGACATCAAGTCGCCGGTGCGCTTGCCGCCGAAGTATTCCAGCGACATGCGCAGCAGGTGTTCATACGTCGTGGTGCGCAGGTCCGCGCCGATACGCTCCGACACCAGCGCCATGATGTAGGTCTTGGCCCAACCCAACGCCCAGGCCAGCGTAGCCGAGCCGACCAGCAGGCCCAAATACCTGGCCACGAGCATGGGATCGACATGCTGGCCATTTTGATAAGGAATCAATACATTGTCGGTCAGCGGCTTGGTCAAGTAGGGCGTGACCATGTTGGCCGCCGTGCCGAGCAGGGTCAGGACGAATCCAGCGGCAATCTGGGAGTTGTAGGGCTTGGCGAAACGCCAAAGCCGCAATAGGGTCCAGGTCGACGGCGGGGTATGGATGACTTTTTTGCAAACCGGGCATTCATCCTGGTCCGGTTCAAGCGGCGCCTTGCAACTAGGGCAAAAGTCGCCTTCCTCGCGCTCGAGCGGCTTGCCGCTGAGCTGGCTTTCGCGGCGCAGCACGTACTGATCGAGCAGGCGGATCGCCAGCAGATTATGGCCCAGCGTGAAGCGCCACACGGCCAACCGGCCGCTGTCGTCCGAGAGTTCCAGGTGGCCCACACCGGCATGGTCATGATGCTTTAAATGCAACTGCGGCTGGACTTCCCACGCCTTCCAGGCCGTTTCACCCGGCGCACGCGCTACAATGCGCCGCTCCGTCAACACAACGAGTCCGCGGGAAAAGTGTAATTTGGCGTCCAGGTCAACCTCAACCGAGGTTACGACGTTCTCTCCTGCAACGAGTTGCTTTTCGACTTCTGCGCGCCAGGTTTCCGGTATGTCGGCAAGTGCGGAATCGGTGGCGGGGCGAGGCTGTGTCATGTGATGCGGAGCAGATTAAATTGTAATTATGGCTAGATGGCTTTCATTATATTAAGCCATCGACAAAAGACCGTATTTTGACTCAGGGCAACGAATCACGGAAGCAACAAATTGCGGTATTCTCTCGGAAGTGCCATGTTCGATGCGCTCCGGCAGGGAATAACACAGGTTAAAGGCGCGGACATGAGTATACAGGAAGCCCGGATTCAGGGCCGGCTCGTCACCCCGCCAACGCTTGTCGATAACAAACAGACAAGCCACTGTAGTGAAACAGCGCGGAAAAATGCGCGGCCAACAGCGCATATGACACATTG
>DASVYZ010000255.1:0-3972 GCA_036391935.1 Burkholderiaceae bacterium
GCCCTGTTCCAGCGCACAGATGTTCGGCGTCGCGTCGAGCGCCTCGAAACCGGGTTCCCGTTCCAGCCTTTTGTTCCAGCCGGAGGCGGCATGGGCCAGCCAGGTTTCGGCCGCATCGAGCCGCGTGCATTCGCTGTGCCCGCCAGCACCGGCGAGTGCGGCCTTCGGGTAGGCCTGTCCGAGAATGCGTTCGAAGCTCCAGCCGGTATTGGCCTGGTCTTTCGCCGCTTTCCAAGACAGGCGGTTCGTGCCCGCCGCATTGCCGTGATAGTGCACCGGCACGCCGGTCAGGACGATATCGTCGGTGAACCAGGCGACGGCGAGCGCGGCATCGGTAGGCGGGTTGGGGCTGACGCGCTGGGTTTGCGAGGAATCGGCGATGTGCCAGCAAGCGCCTTCGAAATGCGCGTTTTGCAGAAGATAGCTGCGCGCCGCGACGGCCAGCGCGCGTGCCGCCTGCACAGGCTCGGCGCCGCCCTCGCGATCGACCACGCGTGCCACGTAGTCGTTGATTGTCATGCGGCCGGTTATGGCGGGCTGCGCAGCTTCATTGCCGGTCAGCATCAGCTCGCCGCGAGAATCGATGGTGAGCCAATTGCCGTTGGCGAATTGCAGGCGGTAGCTGCCGTTGAGGGTGCCGGGCTGCGCCCGTGCGTCGCCTTTCCACACCGCGCGCAGCGGGTAGCGTGCAAAAAAATCGACATCGACACAGCTCGCGTCGCCATTGGCATGGCCGGCCTCGCGCCATCTCGGCTCCGGCAGAGCCTTGGCTAGCGGCGCGGACCAGCTTGCCAACGCCGCGCGGCTGGAACCGCGCGCGCCGAACCAGAACGGCGTGCCGTCGGCCAGCCAACCGGCCGCACCGCCGAATGCGCTGCCGTCGGGCCGATGCCAGGAATAAGTTTTATAGCGGATGCCGCTGCCCAATTGCGGCCATGCGTCGCGGCCATAGCCTTCCACGCCGGTTTGCAGCAAGGCCGCGCGCGCCTCCTTGCGCGCTTGCGGCGGCATGGATTGCAGCGCCTCCAGGATGTCGGTCACGCTCGCTTCGGTCTCCGGCCCCAGGTGCGCCATATCGAGCAGCCAGGGCGCCTGGCTGTACCGCTTCCACATCGCTGTCCAGCGCGTTGCCGTGATGCCGAGGCGCGCCGGTGCGAAGTAGGGAGCGCAGGATTGGGCCAGAGCGGGGTCGCGCGCAATGCTCTGGCCGGGGTCGCAGCAATAGCGGTCCTCTCCGGCAGGATCGGCCTGAGAGGAGGTGGAACAGGTATAGGCGCTTTCCCGCGCATGGGTGTCGACCAGGTAGGCGTAGACGAATATCTTCCACAGGCTGCCCAAGGGCACCCTCTCGTTTGCCGCCGACGAGGCCATCGGCTGAGCCGGCGCAGCATCGCTCAGGCTCACTTGCTCCACCTTGCCGTCGCGCAGCCATGCCAACTGCGCGCCCTGCCCGGCGCGGGCCTGCGCCATTGCCAGCATTGCCGCGCTCAGCAGCAATGCCTGCAAGGGCTTAGCGAATCTCGATCCGGGCACGCGCCTTCTCCTCGAACGCTTTCTGCTCGGGTTGATACATGCGGTAATAGCGTGCCGGCGGCAAGGCAAAGGTACCGGTTTGCGAGGCACGCACGAGGTGGCGGATCACCATTTCACCGCTTAGCGAATCGACCGGCACCACATAGCCGCGCGGCGTCTGTTCGTAGCGAGCGCGTTCGAGCGACTCGGCCGCCTGCGCGCCGGGGAAGCGCACGGCGATACCCCAGGTGGTGCGGTCGGCATTGGTGCCCGGCGGCAGCGGCACTTCGAGTATACCGAAGCGCAGCGGCGCGCCATCGTGGCGGAGCACCACTTCATCGAGATAGACTTCGTCGGTCTTCAAGATGGCGTTCGGTTCCAGCAGCTCCAGCGTGTAGCTGTTGATGTCGGCAGCCGTGGCCGTAGCGGCAGGTGCCGAGCCCGGTTTGGCCTTGGCGGCGTCCTTGGCCGCAGACGCATCTTCACTCTTCACCAGGCGGTACAGGCGGCGTTCCAGGTGCACCGGCAGGCTGCTGGTTTCCGGTTCGCGGCTTTCATACTGCGCCACGGCGGTCAGGCCGGCGGCGGGCGCGCCGGCCAGCTTGATGGCGGTCGGCAGCGCCGTGCCGGCCGGCCAGCGGTAGACGCGCTGCCCGGTGGCGGTATCGGCCGCCTGCCAGGAGGCATCGGGCTCGATCTTGGCGGCGGTGCCGCGCAAGACATTGCCGCCGAGAGCACGGTAAGTCCACAGCAGCGTCATGGCGCGGTCGAAGGTCGGATACTCGGCGCGCACGTTGTCGAGGATGGCGGCGGCGTCCGTGGCGGGGCGGCGGCCGGTCATCATCAGCAGCGCATCGGCCAGCGGCAGGTTGGCTTGCTGCACGCGCTGGGCCGCGGCGTCTAGCGATGCCTTCGCTTCGGGGCTGACCGTGCCCTGGCTTTGCTGGACCACGTAAGCGGTCAAGACGCGCGCCATGGCGGTCTGCAAGTCGTCTTCATCCTGCGCCAGCATCAGGCTATTCATGGCCGAAATACGCGCGGTCTTGGCCCCAGGGTTGGCGGCAATGCGCGTGGTCTCGTCGAGCAAGCCTTCGGCCAATGAACGCACGGGCAAGCCCATGTCCTGCATCCAGTACAGCATCAACGCGCGCTGCCATGCCGAGCGCTTGACGCCATCCTTGCGATACACCTCGATCAGGCGGTCGAAGTGACCCTCGGGCAGGCCCAGTTTGAGCGCGCGGCTGGCGTGCCAGTCGGCGTAATAGGCATAGGCGGTCAAGAGCGGGTCGGCGTCGCGCTCGGGCATGCTCCACCAGCCGAAGGTGGCTTCCGGCCCGGCCATTTGCGCCAGGCGGAAACGGGAGCTGTTCAAGCGTTGCGTCAATTGCGACACCATCCGTTCGTCGGTCGGCAAAGTCGATTGCAGCGCCAGGCTGTAGGGGATCAGGCGGCTGGAAGTCTGCTCGACGCAGCCATAGGGATAGTCGATCAAGTCATCCATCATGCGGCGGAATTCCGCGCTGGCGCCATCGGTGAATTGCAGCCGCACGTTGGTGGCGTCGGCCGGCAGCTTCAAGGCGGTTTCCCTGCCCGTCAGCGCGATGCTTTGCGAGCGCTGGCTTTGCCAATGCAGCGGCACCACCTTGAGCGGCACGGTGAGTGCATCGACCGTCTTGCCGTTCTGCGTCAGCGCGAGATCGATGTGCGAATCGCCTGCGGCGGCGCTCAAGGGCAGCGGCACGAAGTTGGCGCCCGGTTTGACGGTGAGCGCATCGTGCTTCTTCAGGCCGGCGCCCGTGGCGCTCAATTCGAGCTTGGCTTCCTTGTTGCCCTCGTTGAAAATCGCTACGCTGGCAATGGGCGCATCCTGCACGCGCATCCAGTCGGGGCTGGTCCACTTGACGTAGAAATCCTTGTCCGAGCGCACATAGGCCAGGTTCTGCCCCACCGTGCCCGAGGCCGACAAGGCGCGCACCGTCACGCGCCAGCGCGTCAGCGAATCGGGCATGGTGAACGTCACCTTGGCGTGGCCGGTGGCATCGACTTTCACGGTCGGCTGCCAGAAGGCCGTGTCCTTGTCTTCGCGGCGCGGGCGCTCCAGCAGCTTGATGGCGCGCTCGTGCGTTTGGCCGCGCGCCGGCAGTGCCAGCTTGCCCGGCGGCTTGGCCAGGTCGTAACCGATAAAGCTCAGGCTGGCCGAGGTGCGTACATTATTGCGTCGCGGGTGATAAAAGAAATCCTGGATGCTCGGTGCGATTTCCGGCTGCAGCACATAGACCATTTCATCGACCACGCCGACGGTCAATATCGTGCCGGGCGCCGGCTTGCCGCCGACCAGCGCGGCGAGGTCGAGCGTGACGGTTTCGCCCGGGGCGTAGACTGCCTTGTCGGCTTGGACGGCGATGTCGATGCGCGGCTGCTCGACCTTCAGGCCGAGGTTCTGGAATACATACTCGCCGC
>DASVYZ010000256.1:0-2662 GCA_036391935.1 Burkholderiaceae bacterium
CGCTCCAGGCACCTATCTTGTCAAGTATTCTTCGGCCATCGGCAGGCTGGTCAGCAATGGTCAGCCCGAAGTCATGGGAGCGGCATCGCATCAGCAGCGAAAGATCTGGAAGTTTGTCGGAGTGTCGGCTCTGATCCGGTATTGGCAGGATCGCCTTGAAGGAAGGCGATTTTGCCGGCGACGCCGCCCGCATTTGGCGCTGCCGGTGTGACGATTGCATGGGGCGGCGGCACGATGGAGAATTGTTTTGAGAGGGCAAGCTCAATGCAGAGGCGCGCCGGCCTTTAGCAGGTTTTCTCCCGATTCTCCGCAATGTCGGTCCAGGTTCCCACGGCCGGGTTGATGAAGCCGCATTGCACAAGCGCGGCCTCTATCGCCCCTTGCCGGGCCATGGCGGCCAGCGCCGGAAATACCTTCGCGGCGATTTGTTCGCCCACCTTGTTGCGTGCGGCGGCGAAGTGGCGCGTGCCGGCCAGTCTCACCTTCAGGCGCGGTATCGGCACCAGCACGCAATCGTCAATTTTGATTTCCAATCCGCTGTGCGGCGGGAACGGGGAAAGTACCGCGTCGGCTTCGCCGCTCCTGACCATGTAGGCCATCTGGCGCCAGGTCTTCACGTCGAGAAGGCGCGTCACGCCGAGGGTTTCCAGGGTTTGCCAGTCGACGCTCCAGTCGCGGTTCGACACCATGCGCAGCGCGCGCAGGTCTTCCAGCTTGCGTACCTTGAGCGCGCGCTCGTTGCTTGTGCTGGTATAGAGACCGACCACCGACTGCCCTTCCTCGATGAAGGCCTCGGAGAGGATCAGGTCGCTGCCATAGGGTTCGAGGTCGGCGCGCCAGGACGTGGTGGCGAGCGCGGCGATACGGCCCAGGCGCAACTGTTCGATGCCGTTTGCGTAGCTGTCGATCCGTACCAGCTCGATTTCCATTTCCGGCAGCACGCGCCGCATCTCGCGCTGGAACAGGGCCAGCTCGACCACGTCGCGCCGGCTATGGGGGCTGTCGAAGCTGGCGATGGCGTCGGGCTCGCGCCCGGCCAGAAAGTGCTCATAGTCCTCCGCCACGTCGGCCGGTACGCCGAGCCGGGCACGCAGCTCGTTGACGTTGGGCGAGCGCAGCGGCAGCATGATGTGCAGGATGGTGCCGCGCCCGGGTTGCGACTCGATGCTCACGCTGCCGCCGAAGAGCTGCGTGACGAAGGTGTGCACCAGGTGCAGGCCGAGGCCGCTGCCGCCCTTGCCGAGCTTGGTGGTGAAGAAGGGCTCGAACACGCGGGCCAGCACTTGCGGTGCCATGCCGGCGCCGTTGTCGCTGTAACGGAGTTCGACCATGTCGAGCGGCGCCAGTTGCGCTTCGATCCGCATCCTGCCGTTGCGCCGTTCGCCGAAGGCATGCATCAAGCTGTTGTTGACCAGGTTGATGATGATCTGGCTCAGGGGGCCGGGGTAGCCGTTCATCGCAATGTCGGCCGGCACGTCGGCTTCCAGCGTGTGGCCCGATTTGCGCACCATGGGCGCCATCGCGAGCACGGTTTCGTCGACGATGTCGCGCAGCCTGAAGTTGCGCCGCTGGCCGGAATGCTGGTCGGCCGCCAATTGCTTGAAGCTCGAAATCAGGGTGGCGGCGCGGCGCAGGTTGTGGTCCAGGATCAGCGTGCCTTCCTTGCTGTCGGCGATGAAGCTGTTGAGCGCGCTGCGCGTGAGCGCGGATTGCGCCTGCTGCTCGAACTTGCGCGTCATTTCACTCAAGGTACTGGCTGCCAGCAGGGCGTTGCCGATCGGGGTGTTCAATTCGTGCGCCACGCCCGAAACCAATGTGCCGAGCGCTGCGTATTTCTCGGTCTGCACCAGTTCGTCGCGCGCTTTTTGCAGATTTTGCAGCGTTTCGATCAGGCGCGAATTGCTGATCGAGAGGGCGCGCGTGCGTTCTTCCACGCGCGCTTCCAACGCTTCGTTGTGGTGATGCAGGTCGTGCGATTCCTGTAGCGTTTCCTTGAGCTTGAAGCGGTCGCGTCGCCATTGAAGCGCAAGATGGAGCACGATGCAGATCAGCCAGATGACGATGATGCCGAGTCGGAACGTGGCCTTGGAAATCCACAGGCCGTGCAGTTCGGCCGATTGGAGCACGATGTCGTAGTCGCCGGGTTGCACGGCGCCGCCGGTGGCAACGGCGAACGTCGTGACGTTTTCCAGTTGCGGGCCGAGTTCTTCCAGCCGCGTCGGATGCTCCTGCATCCACCACGACGACACCATGAATTGCGACAGCTTCAATTCCACCGGCATCGTTTGCCTGGATGGTTCGAATACCACTTCATGCGGTTTCAGGCTGGTGCCGTCGGTCAGCTTCGAATATGCCGGATTGAAGTTGCGCAGGAACACGCGCACCGCGCTGTCCGGGCCTTTGCGGCTGGTGGCGATGTTCAGGCTGATGCTGTCGAAGGCGGTGAGGTCCAAGCCATGCTCGTCCGGACCGAGCCGGATGTCGAGTTCACAGAACGGCCACTGGTAGCCGGCGGCCATGTGGCAATGCAAGATATGGGCATCGCCGCGCCGCTCGAGCACGGCCACGGTCTTGCCGCCTTCGGGACGGTCATCCACCGCGGATTCGATCGCGCCTGGAATGTTGTCGATGCGCAGCGTCCGCCCCATCCAATGGGCATGCA
>DASVYZ010000257.1:0-7401 GCA_036391935.1 Burkholderiaceae bacterium
CGCCTCGTGGTGGAGCACGGCGGCTTTGCCTACGATGCCGACCATTACGGCGACGACCTGCCCTTCTGGGAAACGGTCAAGACCGGCGACGGCAGACAAACGCCGCATCTCGTCGTGCCCTATACGCTCGACACCAACGACATGCGCTTCGCCGCCGCGCAGGGCTTCAATTCGGGCACGCAATTCTTCGATTACCTCAAGGATGCCTTCGACGTGCTGTACAAGGAAGGCGACCCGGCCGGGCTGAACGCGCCCAAGATGCTGTCGATCGGCCTGCACTGCCGCCTCGCCGGCCGCCCTGCCCGCGCGGCGGCGCTGGCGCGCTTCCTCGATTACGTGCAAGCGCACGAGCAGGTGTGGGTCACGCGCCGCATCGACATCGCCGAACATTGGCGCACGCATCATCCCTGGCGGGCATAAGCGCATGGGCATCGCACTCGAAACCTTGAACCGGGCCAGTGTCGCGCAATTCACCGAGGCGCTGCACGGCATCTATGAACACTCGCCCTGGGTCGCGCAGCGCGCCGCCGCCGCGCGCCCTTTCGCCAACATCACGGCCCTGAAGCTCGCCATGCAGCTCGCCGTGCGCGAAGCCGACACCGATGCGCAACTGGGCTTGATCCGCGCCCACCCGGAACTGGCCGGCAAGGCCGCCGTGGCAGGCACGCTCACACCCGAATCGACCGGCGAACAAGCCAAGGCCGGCCTGAACCTGTGCAGCCCGGAAGAATTCGCCACCCTGCAAAAGCTGAATGCCGACTACAACGCCAGGTTCGGCTTCCCTTTCATCCTCGCCGTCAAAGGGCCTGACGGCAAGGGCTACACGCGCCAAGCCATTATCGCCGCCTTCAGCCGCCGCCTGAAAAACCGACAAGCCGACGAGTTCGCCGAAAACCTGCGCCAGATCGACCGCATCGCCGAATTGCGCCTCAACGATTTGCTCGGGTTCACGCCCGGGCTCGGCAATGCCGTCATGGCCTGGAGCGAGACCATCGCCGCCTGGAGCGACGACGAGGAAGGCTTGACCTGCGCCTACATGACGGCGGCGCACCAGCAAACGGCCAGGCAATTGCAGGCATGGATGAGCGAAGCCGGCATGCAGGCGCATATCGACGCTGCCGGCAACGTGGTCGGGCGCTACCTCTCCGACAACCCCGCCGCCAGGACGCTGATGACGGGTTCGCATTACGACACCGTGAAAAACGGCGGCAAGTACGACGGCCGCGAAGGCATACTCGTGCCGATCGCCGTGGTGCGCGAGCTGCACCGGCGCGGCGAGAGGCTGCCCTTCCATGTCGAGGTCGTCGGCTTTTCCGAGGAAGAAGGCGTGCGCTACAAGAGCACCTTCCTGGGCAGCAATGCCGTCGTCGGCCGCTTCGATATGGCGCTGCTGGACAAGGAAGATGCCGACGGCATTGCCATGCGCGATGCGCTGCGCCGGGCCGGGCATGATGCCGGCGCGATTCCCGCCATTGCGCGCAAGCCGGAAGACCTGCTCGGCTTCGTCGAAGTCCACATCGAGCAAGGCCCGGTGCTGCTGGAGCGCAACCTGCCGGCCGGCATCGTGACCTCGATTGCCGGGGCGCGGCGCTTCCTGATCGAGCTGACGGGCGTGGCCAGCCATGCCGGCACCACGCCGATGTCGATGCGCAAGGATGCGGCGGCGGCGGCGGCGGAAATCGTGCTTTGCGTGGAACGGCGCTGCGGGCAGGCGCCCTCGCTGGTGGGCACGGTCGGCCAGTTGCAGGTGCCGCAGGGCTCGGTCAACGTCGTCCCCGGCGCGTGCAAGCTCTCGCTCGACATCCGTGCGGCGGACGATGCCACGCGCGATGCGGCGGTGGACGATATCGTCACGGAAATCGAGGCGATCTGCGCAAGGCGCCATATCGAGTTGAAGCTGGAACAGGCAATGTCTGCCCCCGCCGCACCTTGCGCAGGCTGGCTGATGGCGCAATTGCGCGCCTCAACCGCGCGCGTCGGCGTGGAGCCGTTCGAACTGCCCTCGGGCGCCGGGCACGATGCCATGACCCTGGCCAAGATCACCGACGTGGCCATGCTGTTCACGCGTTGCGGCAACGGCGGCATCAGCCACAATCCGCTTGAGACGATGACGGCGGACGATGCGGAAATCTCGGCGCAAATCTTTCTCGATTTCTTGCGCCACTTCCAGCCCAAGGCGATCTGATCGGAGATGGCATCGTAGGGTGGGAAAGCCAACGGCGCATCCCACCATGTGCGTCAAATGGCTTTCTTTCATCGCTTGGTGGAATGCGCCTGCGGCTTTTCCGCCCTACGCATTCTCTGGCACGGTACGCCAAGCGGTATTAGCCCACCTTGGCGATAGGGATGTCGCGGCGGCGCGTTGCGCTGCAGACGCGCAATGCCTCTTCCCGCTCGTGCAACGACTCGCCCATGAATTGCGCCACGCTCGGGCCGCCGGCAACGCGCTTGTCGCCGAACAGGAAATTGGCGACTTCATGAAACCACACGCGCCGCCCTATCCTGACGTACCAGCGCATGCCATGCAGCACGTCCGGGTCGCGGCTGAAGAAGGTGCGCAGGATCGCGCGCGGCCGCGTCTGCATGCATAGTTCGATCGCCTTCACCCAGAGGAACACGCGCCAGGGCGGCACGTGCCTGGTTGCCAGCACCTGGTGCTTGTAGTCCCACTTGCGCTGGTCGGTCTGGATCACGCGCCGGCTTGCCACGGTCGGATAGTATGGCGTCCAGCGGTGCGGCGTGACGTAGATCATCTGGATCTGGTCCGGGTCGTAGCGCAGCAGGTGCTTGAGCGAGCGCCAGTAGTCGGCATCCGTCTCTTCCTCGAAGCCGACCACATAGGTCGCCAGCGAGATGATGCCGTGCAGGCGCATCAGGCGGATCGCTTCGCGGTCTTCGCTCATGGTGGCGCCCTTCTTGATCGCGTTGAGCGTGGCCTGGTCGTAGCTTTCTATTCCCAGCAGGAAGCGGATCACGCCGGCTTGCTTGTAGAGGCGCAGGATGTCGGCATCGCGCACGATGTCGCCGGCGCGCGTGGAGCCGACGAGCAATAGCGGCACGTTTTCCGCTATGAGGGCTTCGAGAAAGGCTTTCCAGGCCTTGCGCGAGCCGGTGGGCAATTCGTCGGCGAAATTGACCAGTTCGACACCCTGCTCCCGATGCAATCTCGCCAGTTCCTTGGCGAACTTGACGGGATCGCGATGGCGCCAGCGCGTCCAGAAGCCGCGCTGGCCGCAATAGCTGCACAGGTGCGGACAACCGCGAGAGAATTGCACCACGACCGCGCGCTTGCCGCCCCAGTAGGAATAGCGCGCATGGTCGATCAATTCCCAGCCGACGCGGTATTGGTCGAGATCGGCGATCATCTCGGCTTCCGGCGTGGCGAAGGCGCGGCCGTGCCAGCGGAAGGCGATGCCGTCGATAGCCACCAGCGGCGCCTTGCTTGCCAGCGCCGTGGCGAGCAGCACCGCCGTTCGTTCGCCTTCGCCGCGCACCACGTAGTCGATGCACAGGTCGCGGTTCAGTATTTCTTCCCAGTGGTAGGTCGGATGCACGCCGCCATAGACCACGATGGTGCCGGGCAGCATGGCTTTGATGGCCGCTGCGATGCGCACCGCCGTCGGGTGCGCCGAAGACGAACCGGCATGGCCGATCATGATCATGCGCGGCGCGCGCCGCGCCACCTGCGCCGTGATCTGTTCCACGGTCAGCGGCCCGAATTCGGCATCGAGCAATTGCACCGGGAAACCGGCATCGATCAGCGGCCCGCCTATGGACAGCAGGCCCAGCGGCGGCAATTGCTCGCGCGGCATGCGGCTGCCGATGGCCGTGTGCGGCGGGTTGATCAAGAAGATGGGGAAATCGCTATGGCGCATGGCGGCTCCTGCATGTTGGACGCTTGCACGATAGACGGCCTGCGTGAAGTCTTGATGCGCCCTGTATGCGCCAGCCATGAAGCCGTGCTGGTAAAATGCCCCTGCCTTCCTCTCACGGAGCCGTATTCGATGGACCGCTACGCCCCTTTCCTGATCGCCGCCAGCGCGGCGATCCTGCTGCTGTTCGGTTCGCTGCATCTCTGGTACACGGTGCGCGGCAAGCTGTTCAAGCCGCGCGATGCGGCGCTCGAGGCGCGCATGAAGGAAGTCGCGCCTCTCATTTCGCGCGAAACGACGATGTGGAAGGCCTGGGTCGGGTTCAACGCCAGCCACAGTTTGGGCGCCATGTTTTTCGGCCTGCTCTATCTTTACCTGTCTTTGCAGCATCAACTATTTCTCATGGGCGAGCCGGTGCTGCTGGCGCTGGGCCTTCTGCTCCTGATCGGCTACAACGTGCTGGCCCGCGCCTATTGGTTCAGCGTGCCCAGGCGCGGCATCGCCGTCGCCAGTGTGTTGTATGCCCTGGCGCTAAGCCTGGATTGGTTCTGATGCGAGCCTGGCGCGCCATCTCCGCGGCGGTACTTGCCTGTCTTGGGCTATCGGCGCAGGCCGCGCCGCCCGAATTCGCGCAAGTGCAGCCGGGCAAGGCGCTGGCCTTCCCGCAAGACATGGGCGCGCACCCGCAGTTCCGCACCGAGTGGTGGTACGTCACGGGCTGGCTCGATACGCCGGAGCATAAGCCGCTCGGCTTCCAGGTCACTTTCTTCCGCTCGGCCACCTCGGTCGATGCCGCCAACCCCAGCCGTTTCGCGCCCAAGCAATTGATCGTGGCCCATGCGGCCTTGTCCGATCCCGCCCTGGGCCACCTGCTGCATGCCCAAAAAAGCGGACGGGAAGGCTTCGATCTCAACTACGCCAGGGCCGGCAATACGGACCTCAAGCTGGAAGACTGGCGCATGCTGCGCGACGCGCAGGGCCATTACCATGCCGATATCGCCACGGCGGATTACACGCTGCATCTCGATCTGCACCCCACCCAGCCGGTTTTGCTCGAAGGCGAGCAAGGCTATTCGCAAAAGGGCGTGCAGGCCGCGCAGGCCAGTTATTACTACAGCGAACCCCAGCTGCAAGTCGCCGGCACCCTGACCCGCGCCGGCAAGCCGCAAGCCGTCACGGGCACGGCCTGGCTCGACCATGAATGGTCGAGCCAGGTGCTGGCGCCCGACGCCATGGGTTGGGATTGGACCGGCATCAACCTGGCCGACGGCGGCGCGCTGATGGCGTTTCGCATTCGCAATGCCCGAAATGATAAAATCTGGGGCCATGCAAGCCTGCGCGACGCTTCGGGGCATATCGCCCAATTCGCCGCAGACCAGGTGGAATTCACCGCCACGCGCCATTGGCGTTCGCCGCATACCCAAGCCGAATACCCGGTAGCCGTATCGATCAGGACCGGCCCCATGACCTGGGAGCTGGCGCCGCTGCAAGACGACCAGGAACTCGATGCGCGCGGCTCCACCGGCGCCGTCTATTGGGAAGGCGCGGTCACGGTGAAGCGCGATGGACAACACGCCGAGGCAGGGCGAGGCTACCTGGAATTGACCGGATATGTCGACCGTTTGAAATTATGAGCACAGCACAACCCGCAGCCAAACAAGACCGCGAAAAATCGAGCCTGAAAACCCTCGCCGGCCTGCTTCCCTTCCTCGCCCCTTACAAGGGACGCTTCTTCGTCGCCACCCTGGCCTTGGTGATCGCCGCCAGCGCCACGCTGGCCATCCCCTATGCCTTCCGCCAGATGATCGACCTCGGCTTCGGCGGGGCCGGCGGCGTCAATGCCAGTGCCGCCATCCATGCCGGCGTGACGGCCGTGACGTCCGGCCCGAATGCGGAACACATCAACCGCTACTTCCTCGCCCTGTTCGGCGTGGCCTGCGTGCTGGCCGTCTCCACTGCCGCGCGTTTCTATACCGTCTCCTGGCTGGGCGAGCGTGTCACGACCGACATCCGCGCCGCCGTATATGCCCACGTGGTCACGCAAAGCCCGGAATTCTTCGAAACCACCAAGACCGGCGAGGTGTTGTCGCGCCTGACCACCGATACCACGCTGATCCAGACCGTGGTCGGCACCAGCATTTCCATGGCCTTGCGCAATATCCTGCTCTTCATCGGCGGCATGGCCATGATGTTTTTCACCAGCGCCAAGCTCTCGGCGATCATCCTGGTGCTGCTGCTGGCCGTGGTGATCCCCATCGTGCTGTTCGGCCGGCGCGTGCGCAAGCTCTCGCGCGCCTCGCAGGACAAGATCGCCGACTCTTCCGCCATGGCCGGCGAAATCCTCAACGCCATGCCGACCGTGCAAGCCTTCACCCATGAAACCATCGAAGCCGAGCGTTTCGACGTCTCGGTCGAGCATGCCTTCGCCACGGCCATGCAGCGCATCCGCGCCCGCTCGCTGCTGACCGTGATCGCTATTTTGCTGGTGTTCGGCGCCATCGTGTTCGTGCTCTGGCTCGGCGCGCAAGCCGTGATCGCCGGCACCATGACCGGCGGCACGCTGGGTCAGTTCGTGCTCTATGCCACGCTGGTGGCCGGTTCCATCGGCGCGCTCTCGGAAGTGATCGGCGACGGGCAACGCGCCGCGGGCGCCACGGAACGCCTGCTCGAATTGCTTGCCGTGCAGTCGCCCATCACGGAACCGGCGCAGCCGCGCGCCTTGCCGCATCGCACGGCCGGCGGTGCGGCGCTTTCCATATCGGACGTGAGCTTCCGCTACCCCTCGCGCCCGCAATCGGCCGCGCTGTCGCACGTCAGCCTGGACATCGAACCGGGCCAGACCGTCGCCATCGTCGGCCCCTCCGGCGCCGGCAAGACCACGCTATTCCAATTGCTGCTGCGCTTTTACGACCCGGCCGAGGGCAGCCTCAGGCTCGACGGCACGGACATCCGCGAAATCTCGCTGCACACGCTGCGCAACGCCATCGGCATCGTGCCGCAAGACACCATCGTGTTCTCGGCCAACGCCATGGAAAACATCCGCTACGGCCGCGCCGGCGCCAGCGACGAGGAAGTCATCGCCGCCGCCAGGATGGCTGCCGCCCACGAATTCATCGAACGCCTGCCCGAGGGCTATCACTCCTTCCTCGGCGAGCGCGGCGTGCGCCTCTCGGGCGGCCAGCGCCAGCGCATCGCCATCGCGCGCGCCCTGCTGAAGAACCCGCCCCTGCTGCTGCTCGACGAAGCCACCTCGGCGCTCGATGCCGAATCGGAACGGCTGGTGCAAAGCGCACTCGAAGCGGCCATGGTGGGCCGCACCACCCTGGTCATCGCGCACCGCCTGGCGACGGTGCAAAAGGCCGACCGTATCGTGGTGATGGAGCATGGGCATATCGTCGAGACCGGGACGCATGCCTCGCTGGTGGCGCAGAATGGACTGTATGCCAGTTTGGCGGCGTTGCAGTTCGGGCTTGAGTAGGGCCGGCCATGCGTTTCGACATGGAACCGCTCATGAGGGCGGCCTCAATCC
>DASVYZ010000258.1:0-5476 GCA_036391935.1 Burkholderiaceae bacterium
CGCGGTTTCCGGGCGTCAGAACAAAAAACCCCCGCATCGTGCGGGGGTTTTTGTTTGAGTCCGAGCTTTCTTACTTGGAATACTTCGGCGTGATGCCCATGTTCTTCCAGGCGAAGGCATACGTATCTGCCGTTTCCTCCAGGTTCTTCGACAGGTTGCTCGCGCCGTGGCCCGAATTGGTTTCGATGCGCACCAGGGCCGGTTCGCCGTGTGGGTTCCTGGCCTGCATGGTCGAGATGTACTTGAAGGTATGCATCGGCACCACGCGGTCGTCATGGTCCGAAGTGAGGGCCATGATGGCGGGATAGTGCACGCCGCTCTTGATCGTGTGCAGCGGCGAGTAGCGCAGGATGTAACGGAATTGCGTCTCGTCGTCAGAGGAGCCGTAGTCGGACACCCAGCCCGTGCCGGCCGAGAATTTTTGGAAGCGCAGCATGTCCATCACGCCGACCGCCGGCAGTGCAACCTTGAACAGGTCGGGGCGCTGGTTCACCACGGCCCCGACCAGCAAGCCGCCGTTGCTGCCGCCTTGCAATGCAAGGTGCTTGGGCGAGGTGTATTTCTCCTTGACCAGGTATTCGGCTGCGGCGATGCAATCGTCGAACACGTTTTGCTTGTTCAGCTTCATGCCGGCTTCATGCCATTTTTCGCCGTATTCGCCGCCGCCGCGCAGATTGGCGATGGCGAACACGCCGCCCTGCTCCAGCCAGGCGATGCGCGTCGGGGAAAAGGCCGGGTTGATCGTGATGTCGAAGCCGCCGTAACCATACAGGATGGTCGGGTTCTTGCCGTTCAGCTTCAATCCCTTCTTGTAGACCAGGAACATCGGCACGCGCGTGCCGTCACGGCTGGTATAGAACACCTGCTTGCTCTCGTACTGGTCCGGCTGGAAGCCAGGAATTTCCGGCGCGCGGTAGAGCGTGGACTTTTTGCTTGCGATGTCGTAGCGGAAGATCGTCGGCGGATAGTTCATCGTCGTGAAGACGTAGAAGGTTTCCGTGTCGCCCTTCTCGCCGCCATAGCCGCTGACGGTGCCGGGGCCGGGCAGGGCGATTTCGTTTTCCAGCTTGCCTGTGCGGTCGTAGACGAAGGTGTGGCCGGTGACGTCTTTCAGGTAGGTGGCAAACAGCTTGCCGCCGGTGGAGGACAGGCTTTCCAGCAGTTCGGGCTTTTCGGGCAGCACGGTAGTCCAGTCGGCTTCGGCCGGATGCGCAGGGTCGTATAACATGACCTTTTGGTTCGGTGCGTTGCGGTTGGTCTGGATCAAGAGCTTGTCGCCGACATTGTCGACCACGCTGAAACTGTCTTCGCTGTTTTCCGCGATGATGGGTTTGAACGCGGTTTCGCCCTTGCTGTCGTCGCGCACGAACAGGCTGTTGCCGCGCTTGTCCGGGTCTTGCACGTAGAGCGAAGCGAAGCGCTCGTCTTCGGTGGTGGAAACGCTGACGTACCACGTCGGATGGGCTTTGTCTTCATAGACCAGAACGTCCTGATCCTGGCTGGTGCCGACCTTGTGGTAATACACCTTCTGGTTCTCGTTCTTGACCGTCAATTCCTTGCCCTTTTCCGGCTCGGGGTAGCGGCTGTAATAGAAGCCGTCGCCGCGCCAGGTGGCGCTGGAATAGCGCGCCCAGTGGATCACTTCGGGCAGGGTCTGGCGCGTCTTCATGTCCATCACGTACAGGTCGTGCCAGTCCGACCCCGGGATCGCCGTGCGGCCATAGGCGGCATAGCGCCCGTCCTTGGACAGGTCGAACGAAGTCAGGCGCACCGTGCCGTCGGACGAGAAAGTATTGGGATCGAGCAGCACTTCGGGCTTGCCCTCATCACCCTTTTGCACATACAGCACGGACTGGTTTTGCAGGCCGTCGTTCTTGAAGAAGAATACGTCCCCATTCTTCTTGAACGGCGCGCTGTACTTGGCATAGTTGGCCAGCGCCTTGATGCGCTCGAGCACCTTGGCGCGGTAGGGGATGCTGTTCAGGTAATCGAAGGTCACCTTGTTCTCGGCCTCTACCCAAGCCTTGGTCTCGGCGGAATTGTCGTCCTCGAGCCAGCGGTAGGGATCGGGCACCTGCGTGCCGAAGTAGGTATCGACGTGATCGGTTTTTTTCGTGTCCGGATAAGTCAGGTGTTGGGCATTCACGGTACAGGGAAGAAATTGGAAAGCGCCTGCAGCCGAGAGCAGCAAGCCTGCGCGCAGTAAGGCTTTGGTCATGTTATGTCTCTAGGGTTAGATAGGTATTGTTGCGGAAGACGCTTGTGGCGCTTTCCTTTTATCCCGGCTTCGCAGCCGAATGACGAGTGTACACCGGCTACAGGAAGACGGTAGAGAGGCCTGGAATGAAGGCGATCAAGAGCAAGGCGGCAAACAGGGCCGCCAGATAAGGCCAGACGGCGCGCATCGCACTGTCGGGATCGACCTTGCCGATGGCGCAGGCGGCATAAAAACCCACACCCAAGGGCGGCGCAAACAAGCCCAGCCCCATGGCGAATACCACCGTCATCGCATAGTGCACTTCATTGATGCCGGCCATGCGCGCCAGCGGAAACAACAGCGGACCGAACAGCACAATGGCCGGAATGCCTTCCAGCACGCTGCCCAGGGCGACGAAGGCCAGCATGGATACCGCCATGAAACCCGCCTTGCCGCCGGGGATATTGCCCATCGCTTCGGCCAGTTGCACCGAGAAGCCCGATTGCGTCAGCGCCCAGGCCATGGCCGTGGCGCAGCCGATGATGAGCAGGATGGCGCCCGAGAGCGAGGCCGTTTCGACCAGCATGGGGTAAAGCCGGCGCCAGCGCAGCCATTCCATGCGGCGATAGATGACGAGGCCGGCAATCGCCGCATAGGCGATGCCGACCGTCGAGACTTCGGTGGCGGTGGCGATACCGCGTACCACCACGGCGCGGATCACGAAAGGCAAAGCCAGTGACGGCAATGCCGCCAGGCCCAGCCGGACAATGCTCCTGAGCGGCACGCGCTCGACTTGCGACACGTCTTCGCGGCGGCTGTGGAAGAACACGACGATAGCCAAAGCAAGGGCGCCGATGGCAGCCGGCAGCAAGCCGCCGGCGAACAATTGCGCGATCGAGACGCCGGTCACCGAGCCGATGGTGATCAAGACCAGGCTGGGCGGAATCGTCTCCGACATCGCCCCCGAGGCGGAGAGCAGGGCGATCAGCCGGCCATCCTTGCTGCCGCGCCGCTTCATCTCGGGGAACAGCGCTGGCGCTACGGCCGCCATGTCGGCTGCCTTGGAGCCGGAGATGCCGGAGACCAGATACATGGCGCCGAGCAGCACGTAAGCGAGCCCGCCCTTGACGTGCCCGAGCAGCCCGGCGAGAAAATCCACCATGGCACGCGCAATGCCGGTCGCTTCGATCAATAGCCCGAGGAAGACGAACAGCGGCACAGCCAGGAGAATCAAGGCCGACATGCCTTCATCCATGCGGCTGACGACGATGGTGGTCGGCGTGTCGCCGGTCAGCATCAGGTAGGACAGGGTGGCGATGCCGAACGAAAACGCGATCGGCACGCCGGCGGCAACGCAGAGGGCAACGATGCCGACGAAGAAAATCAGCAGGTTGACGTTGCCGAGATGGGCGAACCAGGGCTTGGCAAACCATAAGGCCGCTGCCAGCAGCGCCGCCACGGCGATGGCGGGCAATAGCCTGCGCAAAGGCACGCGATCGATCAGGCGCAGCAGTACGAGGGCCAACATCATCACCCCGCCGAGCCCGATGGCGGCCACGCGCAGGTTGTCGTGGATTTCCAGTGCCGGCGTGGTGATGAAGGCCTGGTCCTGGAAATAGTCCCAGGCGGCAGGCAGGATTTCCACCAGGAAGGCTGCCACCGCCAATTCCGCGACCAGCTGCACCCAGGTTCGCACGTCGGCCGGCAAACGTCTGTCCAAGGTGTTCAGGCACATGTGCTCGCCGCGGCGCAAGGCTACTGTGGCGCCCAGCATGGCCAGCCAGAGGAAGAGGATGGAAGCGAGTTCGTCGGACCAGGTCAGCGGCGAATCGAACACGTAGCGCGCCACTACGCCGGAAAACAGGAGTACGATTTCCACCGCCACCAGCGCGGCGGCCAAGCCTTCGCAGACCCAGCCGATCAGACGGTCGAGCCGGCGCAACGCCGGATAGCGCCAGACCGGCAACGCAGCCGCCTCCATCAGCCGAGCTTGCCGGTGTATTTCTCCAGCAGCGCCCAGGCGTCGGCGCCGAAGCGGCCTTTCCATTCGGCATAGAAACCGGACTGGCGCAGCGCAACGCGGAAGGCCTCGGGGTTGACGGTGTTGAACACCATGCCCTTGGTCTTCAATTCGACTTCGAGCGTGTTGTTGAGGCGGCGGATGTCATCGCGCTCGTTCGCGGCAGCGGCATTGACGTGCTTGGCGATTACCGTCTGCAGCTCCTTGGGCAGTCTGGCCCAGGTCTTGCCGCCGGCCAGGAACCAGAAGCCGTCCCACATGTGGTTGGTTTGCGAGCAATACTTTTGCACTTCATAGAGCTTGGCGGTCTGGATCACGGCCAGCGGGTTTTCTTCGCCTTCGGCAAGGTGGGTCTGCAGGGCCGAATAGGTCTCGGCGAAATTGATCGAGGCCGGCACGGCGCCGAAAGCTTTGAACAGCGAAGTCCAGAGCGGGCTGACCGGCACGCGAATCTTGAAGCCTTTCAAGTCGGCCGGCGTGACGATGGGCTTGGACGAACTCGTGATCTGGCGGAAGCCGTTATCCCAGATCTTTTCCATCGGATGCAGGTTGGCCTTCTCGACGGCGGTACGGATATAGGCGCCCAAGTCGCCGTCCATGGCCGGCCACACTTGCCGGTAGTCGGAAAACGCGAACCCGATGCCATTGACCGAGGCCGCCGGAACCAGGGTCGAGAGGATCAGACCCGATATGGTCATAAAATCGATTGCGCCCGAGCGTACCTGGGACAGCATGTCGGTGTCCGAGCCGAGCTGGTTGCTGGGGAAGATCTGGATATCGACGCGGCCATTGGTTTCCTTGCGGATAGCGTCCATTGCTTCCCTGGCGCGCACGTTCAGAGGGTGGCTTGCGGGCAGGTTGTTGGCGAATTTGAGCTTGAACTCAGCACTCTGGCCGAAGGCTGCAGGCGCGAGGCCGGCGGCGGCAAGGGCGGCAGCTTGGGTCAGGAAATGGCGGCGATTCGGCATGGAAATCTCGTATTTGTCATGAATTAAAGGCCGACTGACGATACGCGGGGAGCGGTTTCCATGTCAAGGGCGCAATTTAAGCTTTCGCAAACGATGCAAGTCAATTAACATAAGTCATATTAACGTCAAACAACATAGCAATAAACATCGCAATAAGCGCCTGGCTACATGGATATTCTTTCAACGCAAAACCTGTCTTCTTACTGGAGCGCCGGGGAAGTGTCGACTTCCCTCGTCATCATAATGAATCTGCTCGGCGCTCTGGCGCTGGGCTTGCTGGTCGGTTATGAG
>DASVYZ010000259.1:0-7859 GCA_036391935.1 Burkholderiaceae bacterium
CACGTTGCAGATGGTCAACGTGTTGGTCATTCCCAGGCCGCGTGCGTGCTTCAGCGCGGAGAGGGTGTCCGCGGTCTCGCCGCTCTGGCTGATCGTGACGACCAGGGTGCGCGGGTTGGGCACGCTGTCGCGGTAGCGGTATTCGCTGGCGACTTCGATGCTGGTGGGGATCTTCGCGATGCTCTCGAGCCAGTAGCGCGCCACGCTGCCGGCGTAGTAGCTGGTGCCGCAGGCGAGGATCAGCACCTGGTCGACGTCCTTGAACGCGGCATAGGCGCCGTCGCCGAACAGTTCGGGCATGATGCCGCTGACGCCTTCGAGTGTGTCGCCGATGGCGCGCGGCTGCTCGAAGATTTCCTTTTGCATGAAGTGGCGATAGGGCCCGAGCTCGGCCGCGCCGCTGTGCGCGTGCACGGTGCGCACCTCGCGCCGCACCTGCCGGCCTGAGGCATCGACGATCCACGTGCGCTGCAATTGCAGGTCGACCACGTCGCCGTCTTCGAGATAGATGATCTGGTCGGTCACGCCGGCCAGCGCCATGGCGTCGGAAGCGAGAAAGTTTTCGCCCTTGCCCTGGCCGACGATCAGGGGAGAGCCTTGGCGCGCACCTACCACGCGGTGCGGCTCGTCGCGGCAAAAGGCGGCGATGGCGTAGGCGCCGACCAGGCGTTTGGTGGCCTGCTGCAATGCCTCGAACAAATCGCCGCGGTAGAGGTGGTCGATCAGGTGGGCGATCACTTCGGAATCGGTCTGGCTCTCGAAGACATAGCCGGCTGCTTTCAGCTCGGCGCGCAGCTCCTCGTGGTTTTCGATGATGCCGTTGTGGACGATGGCCACGCGTTCGCGCGAGAAGTGCGGATGGGCGTTGTGTGTGGCCGGCGCGCCGTGCGTGGCCCAGCGCGTGTGGGCGATGCCGGTGAAGCCGGCCAGTTCGGCGCCGCCGATCTGCTGCTCGAGGTCGGCCACGCGCGAGGTGCTGCGCGAGCGTTTCAATGCGCCGTCGACATGCAGCGCCACGCCGCAGGAATCGTAGCCACGGTATTCGAGCCGTTTCAAGCCTTCGACCAGGATGGGGGTGATGTTACGTTGCGCTACCGCGCCGACGATGCCGCACATGGGGACCTCAGGAGCAAATCAATGGAATATGCTCATGCTAGTGCGCTTGCTGTGAAATAAAATTCCAAAATATATAATTATTTGAAATAATAGGAACTCACAAGGCTATTGTGAAATAATAAGTCAAAAATTCAAATTATTTGATACTTAATTCCATGGCGATAACCGGGCAAGGCCAGCAAATCGAACTCGATGAATTGGATAAGCGCATCCTTGACGCCTTGCAGGATGACGCCGCGCTGACCAACCTCGATCTGGCGGTCAAGGTGCATGCCACCGCGCCGACCTGCCTGCGCCGCGTCAAGCGCCTGACCGATGCCGGCGTGATCGTGCGCCGCGTCGCACTACTTGATCCGCGCAAGCTCGGGCCGACGCTGACGGCCATCGTCGAGATCACTCTCGATCATCAGGGGGCGGAAAAACAGGAAGCGTTCGAAGCCTTGGTTGCGCACGAACCGGCCATCCTGCAATGCTACCGTGTCTCGCCGGGGCCGGATTTTGTATTGGTGGTGCAGGTGGCCGACATGCCGGCTTATCATGCGTTGGCGCATCGCGTGTTTGCCGGCCATGCCAATGTGCGCAATGTGCGCAGCTTCTTTTCCATCCATTGCAGCAAATTCGAAACCCGGATCGGCTTTTGACGCGCGATCGCCTTCGGCAGCACGGCGAATAATTTTTGATTTTCTTCCTCCATTTGATGCGCGTGTCACAAGCTTGCGCTAATATTAATCTTTTCGGAAATTCAACTTTTCCACCTCGTCAGGAGTGTTGCTTATGAAGCGGTTTGTAGTGGGGTTGTCCTTGGGCTTGGTCATGATGGCGGCGCAGGCGGCGCCGATGACGAACGCGGACGTGATCAAATTGATCGATGCCGGCATGCCGGATTCGGTGATCGTGCAATCGATCGGCACCAGCGCGACCAAGTTCGACGTGTCGTCGGATGCCTTGATCAAGCTGAAAAGCAAGGGCGCCAGCGCGGCCGTGTTGCAAGCCATGATCAATGCAAAGGGCGGGCATGCCGCCGGAACTGCCGCGCCAGACACTGCCGGCATGTCCGCTACGCACACTGCGGCACATTCCGGCACGTTGAACCCCGAAGAAGCCACGGTCGTGACCGGCGGCGTGGAATCCACCATGCAATACATCGTGCCGCAACTGCGCACGGCGGCGCGCGCTTTCGGTCTGGGCGGCGTGGCTTCCTATGCCACGCTGCAGGGCGCGACGGCCGCGCGCAAGCTGCCCGGCGACGGCGTCGAATTCATTATCAGCATACCCAAGAACGCCCAGCCTGTCAGTTATGTGACCCTGGCCAATTTCGCCGTGCGCGACAACGGCACGCGCGAAGTCATGGTAGGCGGCGGCTACATGAGCTATTCGAGCGGCATCAACAAGGATCGCGTGATACCGATCAAGTCCGAGCCTCTGCCGGACCAGTCGCGTGCGCGCGACGGCTTCGTGCTGTACAAGGTTACGCCCGAGCACACCCTCGCGCACGGCGAATATGCACTCGTGCTCTATACCAGGGAAGTGCACGTGGCGGGTTATTTCAGCGCAGCGGCGAACAGCTACTTCGATTTCAGCGTGGACTGACGCCGTCCGGCCCGCCGGACCTTCCCCGGTTGGGCAAGGTCTCGTGCGCCGCATTCACTTCTTGATTTTCTCCGGGCGCTGCCAACCCTCGATGGTGGTCTGGCGCGCGCGCGACACGGTCAGCTTGCCGGCTGGCGCATTCCTTGTCAGCGTGGTGCCGGCACCCAGCGTGGCGCCTTTGCCCACCGTGACCGGGGCCACGAGTTGCGTGTCGCTGCCGATGAAGGCGTCGTCTTCGATCACGGTGCGGAACTTGTTGACGCCGTCATAGTTGCAGGTGATGGTGCCGGCGCCGATGTTGACCTTGGAGCCGACGTCGGCATCGCCCACATAGCTCAGGTGGTTGGCCTTGCTGTGCGCGGCGATATTGGCGTTCTTGATTTCGACAAAATTGCCGATATGGACGTCTTCGGCCAGCACGGTGCCGGGGCGCAGCCGCGCATAGGGGCCGATCTGGCCGGCCGGGCCGATTGCGGCATCCTCGATATGGGAAAAGCTCTTGATGCTGGTGCCCTTGCCCACGCGGGCATTGCGGATCACGCAATTGGCGCCGACGTTCACGCTGTCTTCCAGTTCCACCCGGCCTTCGAAGACGCAATTGACGTCGATCGTCACGTCGCGTCCGCAAACGAGTTCGCCGCGCACATCGATGCGCGCCGGATCCATCAAGGTCACACCTTGCTCGAGCAGGCGGCGTGCCGTCTGCAATTGCAGCAGGCGCTCGAGTTCAGCCAGTTGCAGCTTGCTGTTGACACCCAGCGTTTCGGCCAGGTCCTCGGGCTGGGCCGAAGTGACGGCCACGCCGTCTGCCACTGCGCAAGCCACGATATCGGTCAGGTAGTATTCGCCCTGGGCGTTATCGTTCGACAGGCCCGCCAGCCAGGTCTTCAATTTCGCTGTCGGCGCGACCATGATGCCGGTGTTGACTTCGGCGATGGCGCGCTGCGCTTCGCTCGCATCCTTTTGCTCGACGATGCTGACGATGGCACCGTTCTTGCGTACGATGCGGCCATAGCCGGTCGGGTCGGGCAGGGTGACGGTCAGGATGGCCAACTTATCGGTTCCGGCGCTGTCCAACAGGCGTTGCAGCGTGGCGGCGCGCGTTAATGGCACGTCGCCGTAGAGCACCAGCGTGGGCACGCCATCGTCGAGCCGGCCGGCCGCCTGCTGGACGGCGTGGCCGGTGCCCAGTTGCGGTTCTTGCAGGGCGAAAGCAAGGTCGGCGCCTTGCAAGGCCTGCGGCACGGCATCGCCCCCATGCCCATAGACAACGGTCAGGGTGTTAGGATGCAGGCTGCGCGCGGTATCGACGACGTGAGATAGCAGCGGCTTGCCTGCCAGGGGATGCAGCACCTTGGGCAAGGCGGAATGCATGCGCTTGCCCATGCCGGCCGCGAGAATGACGATGTTCATAGGCGACGAATGTAAATGATGCAAAATTCTATCATCAGGCATGGTTGGCGTCTGTTTGCGTTGGGGCTGGTCCTGTTGCTTGCTTCCTGCAGCCTGGGCCGCCTGGGCTACAACAATGCCGACACCATCGTCTACTGGTGGCTGAACGGCTATGTCGATTTCGACACCGGCGAGCGCCCCTGGGTCAGGCAGCGCATCGATGCGCTCTATGCCTGGCATCGCCACACGCAGTTGAAGACCTACGTTCCCATCCTGGTGACGGCGCAGCACCAGCTCGACCATAACGTCAGCAAGGCCGATGTGATGTCCGTGTACGACGACATGAGCAAGGCGATCGACCGCCTGGTGGAGCAATCCGCGCCCGACCTGGCCGACCTGGCGATAGCGATGAACAGCGACAACATGGATGCGCTGAAGAAGAAGTTCAACGCCACCAACCGCAAGTTCCGCAAGGAATATCTCGATGGCGACCTCGAAGAGCGGCAGGAACACCGTTACGAGTTGGTGATGGAATGGGCCGAATACTGGTTCGGCAATTTCAGCGACGAGCAGGAAGCGGTGATCCGGCGCGCATCGGACGCCAGACCGCTCAACAATGAATTCTGGGTCGAGGACCGCACGCGGCGTCAGCAAGCCCTGATCGCCCTGATCGATCGCATCCACAAGGAAAAGCTCCCGCGCGAGACCGTCACGATGCTGATCAAGAACTATATCGCCAACAACTTCCTCGAGCGCAAGGAAGCCAGCCCGGAAATGCAGGCCTTCTTCGCTGCCTCCAGGGACGGCCTGGCGCAATTGACCGTTACCATCGTCAACCTCACCACGCCCAAACAGCGCGCCCATGCCAGGGAAAAACTGCAGCAGTGGATTGACGATTTCAATGCGTTGGCTGCGCAGTCTTAACGTGCGGCGAACCCTGGAATTCGTTGCGTAAATTGGTCTCGTCGCGTATGCCGGCTTCCCGTGCCGGTGCCTGGGCTTTGCGCGCACCCGTACATAAGGCAAAAATACACGGCATCGCGAATCGACCGTAAAGCAGTAAGAGGTCAGGATCAGCCGGCGCCGCTTTCTTCGAGCAGCCAATCGCAAAAACTGCGCAGCGCCGGGTCGTCGGCGCGGCTTTCCGGCACCAGCCAGAAATAGGCACGCGAGGGCACGGTCGGGCCGGCCAGGGGCATGACCAGGCGGCCGGCTTCAAGTTCGCGGTCGATCACGGGGCGCGGCCCCAGCGCCACGCCTATGCCGTCGACCGCCGCTTGCAGGGTCAGGTAGAAGTGGTCGAATTGCTGCCTGCCCTTGGGCGCCAGGCCCGGCATGCCGGCTTCGGCCAGCCAGCGTTGCCATGCGTGCGGCCGGCCAGCCGACGAGAGCAGGGTATGCCGTTTCAAGTCCTTCGCGTCGTGCAGGGGCAAACGTTTCAACAATACCGGGCTGCACACCGGAATCTCGCGTTCGACCAGGAACTCGCGCGAGATATAGCCCGGCAGTTCCAGCGGCCCGCGCCGGATCGCCAGATCGAAATGCATGCTTTGGTCCGGCGGCCGGTCGGATGTGATCAAGTTCAATTCCACGCCGGGATGGCGCAACTGGAAGCGTGTCAGGCGCGGTAGCAGCCAATGCATGGTGAAGGTGGGCAGCGCATCGAGCGTCAGGCGCCGTTGCGTGCCGCTTTCGGCTACGCGCCGTGTCGCGCCGGCGATATTCTGGAATGCCGACTGCACGGCAAGAAAATATTCGCGCCCCGGCGCCGTCAGCGAGATGCGCCTGCCGTGCCGTTCGAACAAGGCCGTGCCGAGCCATTCCTCGAGCCCGCGCACCTGGCGGCTGATCGCACCGTGGGTCACATACAGGCTCTCTGCCGCCGCCGAAAAACTGCCTAAGCGCGCCGCAGCTTCAAAGGCGCGCAGGGCATTCAGCGGAGGAAGGTCTGCGTTCACTCTTGTGAGTATATCTCACATAAAGCAGCAAGATAAATCGTTTTTCGGCGGGGCAGCAGGCTGCTATGCTGCAGTCATGGAAACCCGCATCGACACATCAGGCAACAGGCCGATACCCATGAACAAATGGGAGCTGTTCCGCTGCTTTTTCATGATGGGCATCGTCAGCTTCGGCGGCGTGCTGCCGTTCGCGCGCCGCGCGCTGGTGGAAAAGGAGCGCTGGCTGACAGCGGATGAATTCAACGAAGGTTTGAGCCTGGGCCAGATTCTGCCGGGCCCCAACGTGGTCAATCTCTCCATCATGCTCGGGGCGCGCTTTCATGGCCCGCTCGGCGCCATCCTGGCCTTCCTGGGGCTGATGGCGGCACCCTTCGCCATTCTGATGCTACTGGCCACACTGTACGCCGCTTACGGCCAGGTGCCTGCGGTGCAGCACCTGGTCAACGGCACGGCCGCGGCCAGCGCAGGCCTCGTGTTGGCGGTGGGCTGGAACATGCTGTCACGCCAGGCCAGGGGCTGGCACACCGCCGGCATCTCGGCGCTGTCTTTCGCCGGTTGCGGCTTGCTGGCTTGGCCCTTGCTGCTGGTGCTCGGTGTGCTGGCGCCGTTGTCCGTCTTCCTGGCCTGGAGGGTGCGCAAGTGAGCAGCCGTTCCTTGTCGGAAGTCGCATTTTATTTTCTCGCGCTGTCGCTGGTCGCCATAGGCGGGGCCAATGTCTTGATTCCCGAAATGCACCACCAGCTGGTCGAGTTGCGCGGCTGGATGAATAGCGGCGATTTCGTCTCGCTGGTCTCCTTGTCGCAAGCCGCGCCCGGCCCGAATGTGCTGATCGTCAGCCTGCTCGGCTGGAAACTGGCCGGCATCCCGGGCGCCTTGGTCGCCACCTTCGCCATGTGCCTGCCGTCTTCGCTGGTGGTCTACGGTTTTACGCGCGTCTGGGACCGTTACAAGGAAGCGCACTGGCGCGTCGTGGTGCAAAACGGGCTGGTGTCGGTGACGGTAGGGTTGGTACTGGCTTCAGGGTATGTGTTGACGCGCGAGGCGGACCATACCTGGCTTGCCTATGGCGTGACAGCCGCGGCGGCCTTTCTCAGCGTGAGGACGCGCGTCCATCCCTTAGCGCTGCTGGCTGGGGCGGGATTGCTGGGCCTGACCGGTTATCTGTAATCAGACGGCGCTATGCGCCACCTGGTCGCTCCACTCGAACGAGGCGATTTCGAGTTCGTACAAGTCGTCGTGCGAGAGCTTGAGCTTGCGCAATAAGGGCGGAATCAGATCCTGCGCTTCCTCGATGCGTTCGAGGTATTCGGCGAGCTTGAGCAGATCGCCGTAGAGACCCTTGCGCGACAATAGCGCCTGGGCCACCTCGTCGACCAGATGGACCTGTTCCAAAATGGCTTCCATGGGCATGCCGAACAAGGTGTCGGCCAGCGACATGATGCCGACCGTGAAGGCGGTGTCGGCGGTGTTGCGATTGTCCGGCGCAACCTTGCGCGCCAGCAGTTCCAGCATCTTGCCGCGCGTGGTGGCCAGCGCCAATAGCGGCGGCAGGCTGTGCCCTTTCTTGCACGGTTCGGCATACAGCATGATCTGCAGCCAGCGCCGCAAGTGGTCGCGTCCGAGGACGATCAAGGCTTGCGAGAGCGAATCGATGCGATGGCGGACGCCGAAGGCCGGGGCATTGGCCAGGCGCAGCAGGTTCAGGCTCAGGGCGGCATCTTGCTTGATCGCCCGTTCGATCTCGGCGGTTCCGGCGTCGGATACCACCAGCTTCATCATATCCATCACGGCCAATTGCGAAGG
>DASVYZ010000260.1:0-1932 GCA_036391935.1 Burkholderiaceae bacterium
GGCGTGCGCCGCCACCATCAGGAAAGTGGACGCGAAAAAGCTGATCACCTCGGGCTTTTTCAATAGTGTTCGGATCGAAGGCACGGCGTCGTGCGTCTGCGCGTGCGGTTTTTCTTGCAGCCACAGGCTGGCGGTCAAGACCAGCGCCAGCAGGGCCCAGCACATCCAGGGCATGCTCATGATGCCCCACACGTCGAGCAGGCGCCCGCCGCCCGACACGGCAAGGATGAAGCCGACCGAACCCCAAAGCCGCAACCGGCCGTAGCGCTTGAAATCGCCCTTCAATTCGGAAAGGATCAAGGCATCCGACAGCGGCGCCTGTGCGCCCGTACAGGCATTCAAGGCCAGCATGACGGCGAAGAACGCGGCAAAGCCCCGCCCCGCCACCAGCCCCCCGAAAATCAACAGCGCGGCCAGCGCCGTGATGCGCAATACCGTCACCCGGCGTTCGGTATGGTCGGCCACCCAGGCCCACAGGCCGGGGCCGAAAATGCGCGTGACCTGCATCAGCGACATCAGAATGCCGACTTCGCCCGGCCCCATGCCGTTTGCGGCAAACCACAGGCCGGCGTAGGGCGTGAAAGCGCCTACGTAGGCATAATAGGCGAACAGGAAAAAGGCAAACTGGAACAGAGGCGCGGCCTGCCGACTCACGCTTTGCCGGGCCGCGCCGGTATCCTGGGCGTATCGACCTTGACATCGCCGCATTGCGCGCGATGGCGTAAGGCGTGATCCATCAAGACCAGGGCCAGCATGGCTTCAGCGATCGGCGTGGCGCGGATGCCGACACAGGGATCGTGGCGGCCGAAGGTTTCGACGGCAATCGGCTGGCCGGCCTTGTCGATCGACTGGCGCGGCGTGCGTATGCTCGAAGTCGGCTTGATGGCGATCGAGACCGTAATGTCCTGCCCCGTCGATATCCCGCCCAGCACGCCGCCGGCATGATTGGTGGCGAAGCCTTCGGGCGTCAATTCGTCGCCGTGGAAGGTGCCCTTCTGCGCCACGCTGGCGAAGCCGGAACCGATTTCCACGCCCTTGACCGCATTGATGCCCATCATGGCATAGGCGATGTCGGCATCGAGCTTGTCGTACAGCGGCTCGCCCAGGCCGACCGGCACATTTTGCGCCACCACATCGATGCGGGCGCCGCAGGAGTCGCCATCCTTGCGCAGCGCATCCATATAAGCTTCGAGTTCGGGAATGATGGCCGCATTGGCGGCGAAGAACGGGTTATTCGGCACGTGTTCCCAGGCCTGGAAAGGAATCGCAATCTCGCCCAGTTGGCTCATGCACCCCTTGAACACGGTGCCGTATTGCTGTTGCAGCCACTTCTTGGCAATGGCCGCCGCGCCGACCACGGGCGCGGTCAGGCGAGCCGAGGAACGGCCGCCGCCGCGCGGGTCGCGGATGCCGTATTTATGCCAATAGGTATAGTCGGCATGGCCGGGGCGGAAAGTCTCGGCGATGTTGCCGTAATCCTTGCTGCGCTGGTCTTCATTGCGGATCAAAAGCGCAATCGGCGTGCCCGTGGTCCTGCCTTCATAGACGCCGGAGAGGATTTCGACACGGTCCGCTTCCTGGCGCTGCGTGACGTGACGCGACGTGCCCGGCTTGCGCCGGTCGAGGTCGGGCTGGATGTCGGCTTCGGACAATTCCATGCCGGGCGGGCAGCCGTCGACCACGCAGCCGATAGCCGGGCCGTGCGATTCGCCGAACGTGGTGACGGTAAACAGGGTGCCGAAAGTGCTGCCTGACATGGTGCGGGTTTTCCTCGCCGTGTAATTTTTGATTAACAAATCTCGCGCGCTGCGCTACCTCTCATTCTACCAGCGCAGGCATGCGGAACCGGCGCGCCGCGCCGCAATTTGCGCTAGTCGAATGATTTACATGCACTTTTTTGCGGTTCGGACGCGCCATGGAGGGCGTGGACTG
>DASVYZ010000261.1:0-2441 GCA_036391935.1 Burkholderiaceae bacterium
ACGGCAAGCGCGAGCAAGGGAGTGCGGGCGGCGGCGGGCGCTTCGATTACGGCTACTTCACCGACGAGGTGCTGCAACGCTATGCCCGCGAGGCGGTGCATCAGGCCGTCACCAATCTCGACGCCATCCCGGCCCCGGCCGGGCAGATGACGGTGGTGCTCGGCTCCGGCTGGCCCGGCATCCTGCTGCACGAGGCGATCGGGCACGGCCTCGAGGGCGATTTCAACCGCAAGGGCAGCTCGGCCTTCTCCGGCCGCATCGGCGAACGCGTGGCGGCCAAGGGCGTCACGGTGGTCGACGACGGCACGCTGCCGGACCGCCGCGGCTCGCTCAACATCGACGACGAGGGCAATGCCACGCAGTGCACCACGCTGATCGAAGACGGCATCTTGAAGGGCTACATCCAGGACACCATGAATGCGCGCCTGATGAAGATGAACGTCACCGGCAATGCCAGGCGCGAATCCTTCGCCCACCTTCCCATGCCGCGCATGACCAACACCTATATGCTCTCCGGCGACCGCGACCCGGCCGAAATCCTGGCCTCGGTCAAGACCGGTCTCTATGCCGTCAACTTCGGCGGCGGCCAGGTCGATATCACGAGCGGCAAGTTCGTGTTCTCCGCCAGCGAGGCCTACATGATCGAGGACGGCAAGGTGACTTACCCGGTCAAGGGCGCGACCCTGATCGGCAACGGGCCCGATGTGCTGAACCGCGTGGCCATGATAGGCAACGACATGCGGCTCGATTCGGGTGTCGGGGTTTGCGGCAAGGAAGGGCAGAGCGTGCCGGTAGGGGTTGGGCAGCCGACTTTGCGGATTGACGGCATGACCGTCGGCGGTACTGCTTAGGTTCCTCCCGTCCGCAGGCACGAGAGGGGCTGGGGGCGAAGGGCGTTATGATCCGGTTCCTTTCATCGAATCATGTGCGCTTGTGTAAGCAAGTTCGTCTTTTTGTCGAAGCCAGGTCGATTGTGCAATGCAAAAGAAACCACTTGCCAACCCTGCCCAATTAATGCACAATCAATTTCGACGAGTTTCCAGTCTGAAATCGACGTGACTTCTTTGCGCCATTATTTTTACTTTTTTACCTTTAGCTATTCCAGCCCAATGGCGGTGGAAAAGCGGATGGTTCACGCAAAAGCAAGTCGATAAAACCAGACCGAAATCCAGCAAAACCGCCAGAAATGGCGGTTTTTGTTTTTATAGCCTATCAATTAATACCATTTGGAGAAAACATGCCGCGCACCGATGACTTGCGGATCCGGGAATTGAAGGAATTGACGCCTCCCTCGCACCTGATCCGCGAATTTCCCTGTACCGAGAAAGCTGCCAGTGTGGCGGCCGGCTCGCGCAATGCCCTGCATCGCATCCTGCACGGCCAGGACGACCGGCTCATGGTGGTCATCGGTCCGTGCTCCATCCATGACACCAAGGCGGCGATGGAATACGCGGGCAGGTTGGTGAAGGAGCGCGAGCGCTTCAAGAACGAGCTTGAAATCGTCATGCGCGTGTATTTCGAAAAGCCGCGCACCACCGTCGGCTGGAAGGGCTTGATCAACGACCCCTATATGGACGACAGTTTCCGCATCAACGACGGCTTGCGCATCGCGCGCGAACTGCTGTTGAATATCAATGAACTCGGCCTGCCCGCCGGCACCGAATTCCTCGACGTGATCAGCCCGCAGTACATCGCCGACCTGATCAGCTGGGGCGCCATCGGCGCGCGCACCACCGAATCGCAGGTGCACCGCGAACTCGCGTCCGGGCTGTCCTGCCCGGTGGGCTTCAAGAACGGGACCGACGGCAATATCAAGATCGCCGTCGATGCGATCAAGGCCGCCTCGCAGCCGCACCATTTCCTTTCCGTCACCAAGGGCGGCCACTCGGCCATCGTCTCCACCGGAGGCAACGAGGATTGCCACATCATCCTGCGCGGCGGCAAGGCGCCGAACTACGATGCCGTCAGCGTCGAAGCCGCATGCAACGACATTTCCAAAGCCGGCCTGGCGGCGCGGCTGATGATCGACGCTTCACACGCCAACAGTTCGAAGAAGCCGGAAAACCAGGTGCCCGTGTGCGCCGACATCGCCGGCCAGATCGCGGCCGGCGATACGCGCATCGTCGGCGTGATGGTGGAATCTCACCTGATCGCCGGCCGGCAGGACTTGATTCCGGGCAAGGAGTTGACCTACGGCCAATCCGTGACCGACGGCTGCATCGATTGGGAAACCAGTGTCGGCGTGCTCGAAGGCCTGGCTGCGGCAGTCAAGCAGCGCCGTCACGTCAAGGACCCGGACGCCTGAGTTGTCGTATGGGATTGCGCATGGCCGTCTCCCTGCTATAAAGGATACATGGATACAAATAAAGTGTTTCCATGTAACCGCATGAAAGGAGATGATCATGCGTCGCAGGCTGTATTTCATGTTGCCCGACGTGCCA
>DASVYZ010000262.1:0-4657 GCA_036391935.1 Burkholderiaceae bacterium
ATTTCCTTCAGCCGCCCCGAGATGCGGATGCGGCCCTCCTCGATCACGGCTTGGTCCCCGGTGCGCAGCCAACCGTCGGCTGTCGTCACGGCGCGCGTATCGTCGGGCCGCCCCCAATAGCCCTTCATCACAGAAGGCGCCCGCACCTGCAATTCATTGTTTTCGCCGATGCGCACCTCCACGCCCTCAAGCGCACGGCCCACCGTCGCGGGCCAGTTGTCGTCTAGCCCATTGGCCGCCACCACGGGTGCGGTCTCGGTCATACCGTAGCCCTGCAATAGCGGCAACCCCAGGCCCAGGAAACATTGGCCCACGGCTTGCGACAATGCCGCGCCGCCGCTGACCGCCACGCGCAAGCGCCCGCCGAACAGGTCGAGGATATTCCTCGCCACCAATGGCTCAAGTACGAGCCAAAGCAAACCGTCGATCAGCACCGAACCTTGCGCCCCGTCGGGCATGCCATTTTTCCGGCAAAAGCGGCGCCAGCCCACCTGCTGCGCCAGCTTGAACATCCCCCGCTTGAAGCCGCTCGCCTGCGCCAGCTTTTCCTGCAGCTTGGCGTAGAAGCGTTCATAGATGCGAGGCACCGACACCAGCACCGTGGGCCGCGCCGTCTTCAAGTCTTCCGCGATCAGGGCGGGCGCGCGCGCATAGACCACGCAACTGCCGGCCGCAACCGGCAGGTAATAGCCGATGGTGCGCTCGAAGGTATGCGAAAGCGGCAGGAAAGAGAGGAACACGTCGTCCAAACGCGCTTCCACGCGCGCCAACACCGCGCCGATATTCGCGACGATGTTATGGTGCGTCAGCATCACGCCCTTGGGTTTGCCGGTGGTGCCCGAGGTATAGACGATGGCGGCCAGGTCTTCCTTTTGCGTCGGCGCGAGCGGCAGCGCCGCAGTCGCCGCATGAGGCGCCAGCCACGAGTTGAGGCAGGTCACCGGCACGGCGCCTGCCTCGTCCGGGCCGCCTTCTATCGTCACCACCAGCTTCAGATGCGGATATTGCTCGCAAGCTGTCGCGATCGGCGCCCATTGCGCGCGCGTCGAGAGCATCAGCATCGAAGCCTGGCAATCGTTGAGGATGTAACCTATGCTGCCCGGCGTATCGATCGCGTGCATGGGCACGGGCACCAAGCCGCGCGCGAGGCAAGCCTGGTCTATGCTGACGGCATCGACACCGTTGGGCAGCAGCACGGCAATGCGCGCACCATGTTCCAATTGCATGGCATCGAGCGCACGCGCCCAGTGCGCCACGCGCTCGCCGATCTGCTTCCAGCTATATCCTACCCACCCATTGGTCTCGCCTTCGAACTGGCGGTAGGCTTCCGCTTCCGGGCTGGCCTGCACGCGCTCCGAAAAGAGCTGGCCCAAGGTGGAAATTTTTTTAAGTGTCTCGCTTGCGGTTTGCGTCATTCTTGCTCGGTCTATTTTTATCAAAAGGGGTCAGTTTACTCCGGCGCGCCCTTCTCGGCATAGCTGGCCAGCCTGCGGAGCTGTTCCGACAGCATGGCATCGACGGGCGCAGCCCACTTGTCGAGTCCGGAACTCGGAACGCCGCTGACACGGTAAGTCAGCTTGAGCACAGTGCCTTCGCCGCGCGGCGCGATGGTGAAGGTCAGGACGCCGGTCACGGCAAGCTCCTGCAACGGCCCGAGGCTGGTCTGCAGGCGCACCTGGCTGTCCTTGCGCAGGGAAATCACTGTGCCATGCAGCACTGCACCGCCATCCCAACGCTCGCAGAAGCAGCCGCCCGGTGCCATTTGCATGCTCAAGTTGCCCGCATCGTGCGAAAACGTGTGATCCTTGTTCCACCACTTGTCGACTTTCCCGATGTCGGCATAGACCTCGCCCGGCTTGGCATGGATTTCCTGCTCCAGCACCACCAGGAGGCTGGCCGGCGATACCTCGCTCGTCGCCGCCTGAACCAAGGCCGGCAAAGCGCTTGCCGCGATGCAAAATAAGACGCTGCGAATCCGGTTCATGCCCGCCTCCTCCCGAATGACGAATCTAACCGAGCGACGCCATGAGGGCAAGCGCATTTCTGACAGATTTGTCATTTTGGCGTCAGAGTCCGGTCCCCGGACCGGCCTTATAGTGTGATGCATTATGGGCCAGCGCCGACTTGAGGCAAAATAGCTGTGCATCCTGGAACAATGGCAATGAAGATCCTGATCGTCGAAGACGAATTGAAGATGGCCGAATACCTGCACCGCGGCTTGAGCGAGCAGGATTGCGCGGTCGATGTGGCGCACAACGGCATCGACGGCCAGCATATGGCCCTCCATTACGACTACGACGTGATCGTGCTGGACGTGATGCTGCCCGGGCTCGACGGCTTTTCGATCCTGAAATCCCTGCGTGCGGTGAAATCGACCCCGGTCATCATGCTAACCGCACGCGACCGCGTGGAAGACCGCGTGCTCGGTTTGCAATCCGGCGCCGACGACTATCTGGTGAAGCCTTTCTCCTTCCTGGAACTGGTCGCGCGGCTGCACGCGCTGACGCGGCGCGGACGCACGCAGGATTCGGCCCAGCTCCACATCGGCGACCTGCACATCGACTTCCTGGCCCGCAAGGCTTTCCGCAACGGCGCGCGCATCGATTTGACGGCCAAGGAATTCTCGCTGCTCGCCGTACTGGCCAAGCGCCAGGGCGAAATCCTGTCCAAGACCGCCATTGCCGAGCTCGTGTGGGATATCAATTTCGACAGCAACACCAATGTCGTCGAAGTTGCGATCAAGCGGCTGCGCGCCAAGATAGACGGGCCGTTCAAGACCCCGCTCCTGCACACCATACGCGGCATGGGCTATGTGCTCGAAGCCAGGCGCGAGGAGACGGGAAAGTGAATGAAGCCCCGCCCTTCGACCCGCGCCGTTCGATAGCATGGCGCCTGGCCGCCATGTTCGCCTTCGCCACACTGGCGGTGTTCTTCCTGATCGGCTTCGCACTGCACAAGGTGCTCGAGCACGAGCTCGACCGCCACCAGCTCGAGCAGTTGAACACCAAGTACCAGATGATGGAATACATGATCGTGCGCTCGCACAACACCGAGCATTGGCGGCACGTGACGGCCAAGCTCGACGCGCTGTCGCCGGCCGACGGCACGACGCAATTCTGGATCGACAGCCCGGACCCGCGCTACCGCTATGGCAAGCCCATCGAAGGCGTGACGCGCTTGCTCAAGGGGCCGGCCGGCATAGGCGAAATCGACCTGCCGGAGCGGCGCTATCCGATGCGCACCGAGGGCGGAGACATTCCTGCCAATGACGACCGTCCCGCCGTGCGTTTCATGGTCGGGGTCGATTCGGCCCCCTATTTCAAGACCAAGCATGCGTTCCAGATCGCGCTCTTGGCGCTGTCTTCGCTAGGCGCCATCGTTGTGACCGGCCTGGGCCTGATGATCGCGCGCTTCGGCCTGCAGCCCTTGAACAAGCTGTCGCAGGAAGCCGGCGAATTGAGCCCGAAGAACCTGTCGCAGCGCCTGCAGTTGACGCGCCTGCCGACAGAGCTGTCGCAACTCGGCGCCTCGTTCAACGGCGCACTCGACAGGCTCGAATCGGCCTACCAGCAACTGGAAGGCTTCAATGCCGACGTAACGCATGAACTGCGCACGCCGTTGGCCAATTTGATCGGCCAAACCCAGGTGGCGCTGTCACGCGAACGCCCGGCGTCCGAACTGGTGGAAACCCTGCAGTCAAACCTGGAAGAGCTTGAGCGCCTGCGCGCCATCGTCAACGATATGCTGTTTCTGGCGCGCGCCGACCAGGGCGAGCGTGCAGTCCGGCTCGAATCGGTATCTCTCGCAGCCGAAGTCAACAAGACGGTGGAATTCCTCGATTTCATCATGGACGAGGCCGACGTCAGCGTGCGCGTGGAGGGAGACGCCAAGGCGCAAATCGAAACGGCATTGTTCCGCCGCGCCGTCACCAATCTGTTGCACAACGCCATCAAGCATTCACAAGCCAAATCCGAGATCGTGATCGAGGTCAGCGGCGAAGAGCGCCATGGCGTGCATGGTGTCAGCATCGCTGTCTCCAACCCCGGCCCGGAAATCCCCAAGGAGCACTTGCCGCGCCTGTTCGACCGTTTCTACCGTGTCGATTCTGCCCGTGCCAACAGCTGGGAAAGCCACGGGCTTGGATTGTCCATCGTCAAGGCCATCGCCACGATGCACAACGGCTCGGTATTTGCTTCGAGCCAGGGTGGAATCACCGTGGTGGGTTTCAGTGTGATGAGCGCTGCTTAGCCTCCTCGCAGCTTGGCGCTGAGCGAAGCGAAGCCAGGCATGGTTCGGCGCGAACCTGCGTTTAACCCCGGCGCCTGAACCTCACCAGCGCACCGATCGCCAGGGCGGATACCCCGGTAGCCGCGCCGCCGAGCACCAGCGTATTGAGGTTATCGCGTATCAAGGGAATATTGCCGAACCAATAGCCGCCCAGTACCAGCCCGGCCACCCATAGCGCCGAACTCATCGCGCTCGCAGCCAGAAAACATCCGGTGCACATGGACGACACCCCGGCAACGAAAGGCGCAAAGGTCCGCACCACCGCCACATAAGGCGCAATCAGCAAGGCCGCACCGCCGTAGCGGTCGCAAAACGCGCGCGTGCGCTCCAGGGCCTCCCGGTTGAGCCAGCGATAATCTTGCGTATAGGC
>DASVYZ010000263.1:0-2100 GCA_036391935.1 Burkholderiaceae bacterium
ATGGCGGTACAGATGGAATGCCTCTTCCAGATCGAGTCCGTCGGAAAACACCAGACGCTTGGTTTGCGCATCGATGCGCAACTTGGTGTAATGCGCCAGCGCCTTCTCACCCCAGACCACGGGGTCGCCCGAATCGTGGCGCAAGCCATCGAACAGCTTGGCGAAGTACAGGTCGAAATCGGCCAGGAAAGCATCCATGCCGACCACGTCGGTCAGTGCCGTGCCGAGATCGCCGCGGTATTCCTGCACCCAGTCTTCCAGCGCCGCTTTCTGGAAGTCGCGCAGGCGCACGCCGAACGATTGGTAGGATTGCAGGTATTCATGCGCCATGGTGCCGATCGGCACCAGTTTGTATTTCTTGGCGAGGTAGACGTTGGATGTGCCCCTGAAGAATTGCGGTACGTCGCGCGCCAGCGTGGCCACGACTTCTTCTTGCCAGTCGCCCGAGAAGCGGCGCCGCACGCCGAAATCGAAGAACTCGAACGGGTTGCGTTTTGCCGGTTCCTCCCCGAAGGCGCGCAGCGCGGCGATCTTGGCCTGCAGGCGCCGCCGGCCTTCTTCCAATGCCGGGCCCTGCTCGAAGCGACGGAAGTACAGTTCGTTGACAATGTAGAGCACGAAAATCTCGAACGCCATCACGTGCACCTGCGGGCCCTTGGCATGGATGGTCAGCGTCTCGCCATCGACGGCGGCCTTGACGAACTTGCGCTGGAAGTGGAATACGGCCAGGAAGTCGACGAAGTCGCTCTTGATGAAGCGCCAGCCGCGCAGGTAATCAAGCTCGTCTTCTGTGAAGCGCAACTCGCACAGATGATCCAGCTCGCGATTGACCTCATCGAGCAATTCGGTGAGCGGGTAGGCCGACGTGTTGCGGCAGACGAAGGAATATTCGGTCTGTGCACCGGGGTGGCTGTGCAACAGCGCCTGCCACATGGTGAATTTGTACAGGTCGTTTTCCAGCAGGCTGCGTACGACAGGGGCTTGGTTCATATTATTCATCTCAGGCGTTGGCCGGCTCGCATTGACAATCACGCATTGGCAGTCAAATCCGGCAGGATATCCGCACTCTTGGCCAGCCGCAAACCCTTGGCCTGCATCCCGGCCAGGAATTGCTCGTATTGTTCGGCGAAGCCGGTAACGGGGCTCATGCAGTCGGTCAAGAGCACCAGCTTCTTGCGCTCTTCCGCACTGAAGTTCTCGGCGATATGCTCGGTCGTCGCACGCACGCAGTGGCTGCCCGCTTCTCCGGCAATATAAAGCACGTCGGCCTTCTTCAGCATGTCGATGAAGCCCCGGTTCAATTGCGTACCGGGGTCGTCGGCATCGGGCACTTCTGCCATCACGGCCGAATAGTGCTCGGTCCAGGGATTGGAACCCTTGCCCAGCTTGTTGACGATGCCCAGCGTTTGTTCTTCCCAGGCGTTATAGGCGGCGCGCAGGCCGGCGTGCACCGATTGGCCCCATGTCCCGATTTCGCAGTGCACCGGCCAGACCATCAAGCGGTAGCGGCCTGCGGCTTCGAGCGCATCGAGATAGGCCAGCACGCGCGGCAGGGCGGCGGCGGCGCGCGGCCGGTATTCGCCGGCGCGCACCCGGGCGGCGCCTATCTCGGTGAAGGGCGCCACCGCCGAGCCATCACCCTTGGCCCAGAAAGTCGGGTGGGCGATATCGAGCCTGTGGTGCGAATCGATCGTGATGCTGATGCCGGCGATTGCCGGTCCGGCCTTTGCAATCAGTGCCGCTACGCGTTGCATGTCTTCATGCGCGCCGGCGACGGGCAGGGCCGGGCGTGTGATACTGCCGTCGGCGGGGTTGCGCGGCAACCAGGATTCGGGAAGGTCGCAAAAATCGTTTTGCGGGTCGATGATCAGCAGGTGGGTATTCTTTTTCATCTTTTATTCTCATTTCCGTTTCAGTGATTCCAGTGTAGGCCTGTTAGTTTATATTTGCAACTAACTTCAGCAATATTCACTGCGGCTACAATAGCGGAAAACATCATGATGAGGCAGGCGGGCATGAATCAAGTGATATGCACGGTCGACGTGGTATTGCTGACTTTAAAGGAAAATGCGTTGCAGGTGGCGCTCTTGAAGCGCGAGC
>DASVYZ010000264.1:0-8918 GCA_036391935.1 Burkholderiaceae bacterium
GGGTGATCCTGGAGCCTCGGGCAATGGTTCCTGAAGCTCATCCCCCAGCGCTCTTATAGACGCCGCAACTGACGATTACGTCTTCGAACTTCTCGAAATACATCGACTTGGGCTCGATCTGCTTGGTCACCGGATTGACGAACTTGTAGTCTTGCCAGCCCTTGCCTTTGGATTTCACAAGCTCGATTCTTTCCTTGATGTAAGATTTGCCGTCGGTGTCCTTGAGTTCGATCAAGTCCACACCCTGCATTTTCTTGTTCGACCCGTGGGCCAGCTCCTTGCCGTTCATGTCCATCACCGTGACGTAGAGATCGCGGTCGCGATACTTGTTCGAGAGCGTGTTGATCTCGGCGATCACGGCATCCTTGCCGCCGGATTTCATATCCGCGATCACGCGGTGGACCATGGCGACGGCTTGCTCCGGCGTGGCCCGGTCTTCGGCGAGGGCGGGGAGGCCGAGGAGCAAGGCAAAAGCAAGCGTGGCAAGCTGCGAAAAGATTCTTGACATGACGTTGTCTCCTTTTGTGGGCTTCAGCCTGTATGGTGGGGATGCTGCAACAACTCTACACCAACAATTGAACGGCAGGGCAATCGACGCGTCATTGTTGCGCAGATGCATACAACAGGGCGGCTCGATGCAAGGCTTGCGCAATCGGCATGTTCATGCAAACCTGTCGCCATCGTGACCGGGAGACCGCAATGCATCGTAGCCAGACAGGGAAGGGAATTGCCGTCGCGCTTTCTTGCGCGGTTCTTGCGGCCTGCAGTCCGGGGCAGGATGACGCGCCGAATCCGGTGCGGCAGCGCGCCCAGGTTTCAAGCAAGGTACAAAGCTCGGCTTCCGCCTATCAGGACGTGGTGCAAGAGCTATACATCGCTTACTTCGGCCGTCCGGCGGACCCCGGCGGCCTGGCCAATTTCGAGGCGGCGCTGGCCGGCGACGGCGCACCGACGACCTTGGCCGCACTCGACGCGTCCTATTCCAGCGACGCCGCGGTGCGGGCGCTGATTGACGCGTTCGGACAAAGCAATGAATCGCTGGCCTTGTACGGCGGCGGAACCTCGGCCGCCTTCGTGACCTCCATCTTCCAGAACCTGTTAGGCAGGGTGCCCAATGCATCTGGCCTGGCATTCTGGGCCGGCGCCATCGACAGCGGTTCGCTGACGCGCGGCGATGCGGCGCTGGCGATTGCCGCCGGAGCGACGCAAAACACCTCGGCGCAAGGGCTGCAAGACGCGGCCCTGATTGCCAACCGGCTGGCGGTCGCCGAGTATTTCACGGCGCAACTGTCCGCGCGCAATGCGGTGGCGGCTTACAAGGGCGCAAGCGCCGCGGCGAGCGCGCGGCTGATGCTGTCGGCCGTGGTCGCTCCCACGGTTTCCTCGTCTTACCAGGCGAAGGCCGATGCGGCGATTGCCGATATGCTGGCGCCGGTCAGCGTGCCGGCCAACACGGCTTCGGTGCCCTCGGCGCCGGGGCAGACGCAACTGGTGTTTTCCGGCTATACCTTCAACGTCAGATCCGGCAGCGGCGGGCCAGGGCCGAACACCTGGAGCGCGAACAATGCCTGGGTCGATGCCAACGGTTTCCTGCACTTGAAGATCGCCTATAGCGGCGGACAATGGAGCGCCGCGGAGGTCTATACCAACCAATCCTTGGGTTTCGGCACTTACCAGTTCAAGGTGGTGGGCCATCCTGAAATCATGGACCAGAACGTGGTGCTTGGCCTGTTCCCCTATACGACTCCGGCCATCGGCCCGGACGGCACGAATGAAGTCGACATTGAATTCGCCACCTGGGGTGGGCAACAGTCACAGCACGGCAACTGGACCGTCTGGCCCGCAACGGCCGGCTACAGCGACACTACGCATGCCTTCGACATGAGCGGCAACACTGGGTGGAGCACGCACCGCTTCACATGGGGCGCCCGGCAGATCGGCTTCCAGGCGCTGGCGGGCTTGACCGATACCGATGCAGGCCAATACGCGAGCTGGACCTTCGCCCCGGCCAATTATGCGTCGCTGATTCCGCAAAACGCCATCCCGCTGCATATGAACCTGTGGCTGTTCCAGGGACAGGCGCCGGCGGACGGGGCGCAGGTTGAAATGGTGATTTCGGAATTCAAGTTCACGCCGGCCTAGCTACGACCTCACCACCTTGAACCCGGCCACGATACCCTTCACGCTGCGCTGGGCGGCATCGTCGGCTTCGGGCGGCAGCAGCAGCATGAGGTGGCCGCTGCTGAATCCGATGTTGCCGGGGTCTTTCTTTTGCCTGGCCGCCAGATGGGTGCAGGCCGATTGCGAGAGGCACAGCGCGATCAACAAGGGCGGCTGGTCCGCGGCCTGGCCGTTCAGGCGAAAGCTGGCGGCATCGGCTACATCGGGCGATTCCTTGAGTGCCTTGATTGCCGGCGTTTCCGTGCGGTCCAGCGCGCCGGCCAAGCCTTGCTGGCTCAGGTATTGCGCGAACTGGTCCATGGAATTTTCCCTGGCTTCGTCAGCCATGGCGTCGGCCTTGGTCGGCTCGACGCAACCCTTGAGGACGGGGTCGTAGACGGCGTCGTTTTTCTCGCGGCACCACTGCATCATGATCGGATTCTGCTTGGCCGAGTCGCCTTCTTCGACGATGCGCGTCTTGTTGATGTAGTTGGTCACCAGGGCGACACCGACCGTGAAGAACATGATGCCGAAGAAGGCCATGGCCGGCACGCGCAGCGCGGCGCGGCGGCTGTTCCAGTATTTGTAGCTCCAGTAGAAGGCCGGCAGCACGAGGAAGCTGGTATAGGCGCCGACGTTCGACTCATGCGAGATGCGCGAGGCGAGCCAGAACAGGCAGCCGACGCAGGCGCCGAACAGGATGATGTAGACGATAATCATTTTTGTGAAATTCTCTGGCGTGCGATGTCGAGTTTGCCGCAAATCGCCTCGGCGCCATCCAGGATGCGCGGACCGCCGCGCGTGAGGATGTCGGAGTCGAGGGCAAACAAATTATCGCGCCGAACTGCCGTCATTTGGGGAAATTTTTTCCATGGCGCAAGTGCCGCCGCGCCATCCTTCCCGTCGCTGCCGGTCAGGATGACGTCCGGATCGGCTTGCAGCACGGCCTCCGTGTTCACCGTGGGCACCATTGGGCCGAGCTTGCCGAAGACGTTGCGGCCGCCACAGAGCGCGATCGCGGCCGATGCCAGATGGCTGTCGTTCAGGGTCATCAGCGGCTCGCTCCAGATTTGGTAGAACACGGTGACCGGGGCGGCATGGGAGTAGCGCGCGGACAGGGCCTGCCGGCGCGCACGGAAGGCTGCTGCAGCGCGTTCGCCTTGCGCGGATTTGCCTGTCAGCTGGCCCAGGCGCTCGAGCGAGGAAGCCACGGTGGCGAAATCGTGCGGTTCGCTTTCGAACACGGGCAAGCCGAGTTTTTTGATGGCCTCGATCTGGGCCGGGGAAATGCCGCTATGCCAGACCAGAACCAGATCGGGCTTGAGCGCGGCGATGCGTTCGAGGTCGAAGCCGGCGGCCCCGCCCAGTTGCGGCAAGTGTTTGGCGGCTTCCGGATAGTCGGAAAACTGGCTTACCCCTACCGTTTCGCTGCCGGCGCCGATGGCGAACAGCAACTCGGTGGCGTGCGGCGCCAGGCTGACGACGCGCTGCGCAGGGGCGGGCAGGGTGAGGGTGTGGCCGAGGTCGTCCTGCGCCGTCACCGGCGCGGCATGGGCCAAGCTGCCTGCGCCAACGATGTCGAGCAGAACAGCAAGCAGCGGGGCAAGGAAGCTCGCCCGCACGGGTTCAGATTTCGAGATTGTCGATCAGGCGCGTGGTGCCGAGCTTGGCCGCGGCCAGCACGACCAGCGCATCTTTTTGCCGCATGTCGTCCGCACTCGGCGGCTCCAGGTCCATGCGGCGGCGGATCGACACGTAATCGGGCTGCCAGCCGCGCCCGACCAGTTCTTCCATGGCCTGCTTTTCCAGCTTGGCAGCGTCGAGCGCGCCGCCATGCACTTCGCCGGCCACTTGTTTGAGTAGGCGGTAAAGGTTGGGCGCTTCGGCGCGTTCTTCCGTGGAGAGATAACCGTTGCGCGAAGACAGCGCCAGGCCATCCTCGGCGCGCCAGGTTTCGGCGGCGATGATCTCGGTGGGCAAGGCAAACTGACGGCTCATATTGCGCACGATCATGAGCTGCTGGTAATCCTTCTTGCCGAACACGGCCACGCGCGGCTGCACGCAGGAAAACAGCTTGAGCACCACGGTGGTGACGCCGCCGAAGAAACCGGGGCGGAATTCGCCTTCGAGCATATTGCCCAGGCCATCGGGCGGGCGCACGCGGAATTCCTGCGGTTCGGGATACAGGTCTTTTTCGGTCGGCGCGAACAGCACGTAGACGCCTTCCTTTTCCAGCTTTTCCACGTCGGACTGGAAGGTGCGCGGGTATTTGTCGAAATCCTCGTTCGGGCCGAACTGCAATCGGTTGACGAAAATCGATGCCACGACGGGGTCGCCATGCTTGCGCGCCAGGCGCATCAGCGAGAGATGGCCTTCGTGCAGATTGCCCATGGTGGGGACGAAGGCGGTACGCAATTGGCCGCGCAACTGGTCGCGCAATTCTTCAATCGTGGAGATGATCTTCATGCGGTTGTGATGGTATTACGTTGGCGAATACGCAAGTCTAACGTAGATGGGGGCAAAGGCTTCCGCTTGTGTGATTTCGATCAGCGTTTCCTTGGCCAGTTCGAGCAGCGCGACGAAATTGACCACCACTACCGGCACGCCGCGCGTGGGGTCGAACAGGTCGGCGAACTCGACGAATTTTGCGGACTGCAGGCGGCGCAGGATGCCAGTCATGTGTTCGCGCACGGACAACTCTTCGCGGCTGATGGTGTGGTGCGCCGTGAGCCTGGCGCGCTTCATCACGTCGGCCCAGGCTTCCTGCAGATCGACGATATTGACCTCGGGCCAGCGCGGCACCAAGCTTTGCTCGATATAGATTTGCGCGCGCACGTAGTCGCGCCCTAGCTGCGGCAGCGTATCGAGCTGTTGCGCGGCGAGCTTGATTTGCTCGTATTCGAGCAGGCGGCGCACCAGTTCGGCACGCGGGTCGGCCGCTTCCTCGCCCGTTTCGCTCTTCTTCACCGGCAGCAGCATGCGCGACTTGATCTCGATGAGCATGGCCGCCATCAGCAGGTATTCGGCCGCCAGTTCGAGATTGCGGCTGCGGATCTGGTCGACGTATTCCAGGTACTGCAAGGTCACTTGCGCCATCGGAATGTCGAGGATGTTGAAGTTCTGCTTGCGGATCAGGTAGAGCAGCAGGTCGAGCGGGCCTTCGAAGGCTTCGAGGAAGACTTCGAGCGCATCGGGCGGGATGTAGAGGTCGTTGGGCAGGTTGAACAGCGGCTCGCCATACAGGCGTGCAATCCCCACGCCGTCGACCACGTCGGGCGTGCTGTCGGCCTGGCCTTCCACGGCCAAGTCGGGGGCGCTGGACGGCAATTGCGCCAGCAGCGAGTCCTGCCCGTGGGTGCTCACTTATTTGCTTTGGTAGACGTAGGCTTGCTGCTTGATGCGCGAATCGTCGTTGCGGCGCTTCCAGTCGAGATCGATCGGCGCCTTGTCCCACAGCAGGGCGCGGCCGGCACGTTGCGATTCCTCCAGCTTGGGATTTTGTTTCTTCAATCCATTGATGAATTGGGTCGCTTCGGACTCGTAGGTAACAATTTTCGGCGGCAGGATCATGGCAGGTTGGCAACAGGTTGAAACTGACCAATATTCTACCCTGACTTGCGTCTTGGGCCGAAAAACAGTCTGTCCGCCGCAAAGTGTTGCAAATGAATTTAAGGCGTTGCGTAACGTCCGGTTTCTCGCGAAGATTGTCTTTGCGTAGTGCTGATATTGGAAGTAAGATGAAAATTCAATTGATAGGCGGCAAGTTTAAAGGGCTCCCTTGAGAAGGGCCTGAAACTGGTGGTGAAGTTGCCAGTTTGCCGCCAGGGTGACCGGGGCTGGTATGTCGGCACATTCGGAAGCAGTCATTGCCGAAATCCTCATCGTTGACGATGTGGCAACGGGGCTGGACGACCTGACCGATGCATTGGGTCGGCAGGGCCACGCCGTGCGCGTCGCGAGCAGCGGCAATGGCGTCATGGCTGAAATCAGCCGCCGCCCTCCCGATTTGATCCTGCTCGCCTGCGCAACCGCGGAGGCTGTCGAGTTTTGCCGGAATATCAAGTCCATGGCAGAGTTGGCTGGCATTCCGGTGATCTTCCTGGCCGAACAGGACGACGTGCAGCAAAAGCTCAATGCCTTCGAACTGGGCTGCGCCGATTACCTCGTCAAGCCGGTCTCGGCAATGGAAGTCTGTGCCCGCGTGAGCTTGCAACTGAGACAAAAACGCGAACGCGAAGTACTCGGCTTCCGCGCCGGGCACGATGCGCTCACCGGCCTGCCCAACCGCAACCTGCTGATCGACCGGCTGCGTCAGGCCGTGAGCTATGCCGAGCGTTACGAGCGCCGGGTGGCCGTAGCCTATATCGACCTGGACAAGTTCAAGTTCGTCAACGACACGCTGGGCCACGATGCGGGCGATCAATTGCTGGTCGAAGTGGCGCGGCGCCTGCAGGCTTGCGTGCGCGAGTCCGACACCGTGGCGCGCCTGGGCGGCGACGAATTCGCTCTCGTGCTGTACGACCAGGCCAGCGAAGACGTGACCATGCATGCCATGCAGCGCATCCTCGGCAGCATCGCCGAACCCATCCTGGTCGAAGGCGGCGAGGTCCGCACCACCTGCAGCATCGGCTTCTCGTTCTATCCGCAGGACGGGCAGGACGTCGATACGCTGTTGAAAAACGCCGATGCGGCCATGTACCGCGCCAAGGAACTGGGGCGCAACAACTTCCAGTTCTTCACTGAAGACCTGACCGAGCGCATCAACCGGCGCGTGGCGCTGGAGCGCAGCCTGCACGGCGCGCTCGAACGCCAGGAATTCTTCCTGCACTACCAGCCGCGCGTGGACTTGCGCACCGGCCGCGTGACCGGCATCGAAGCGCTGCTGCGCTGGGACCACCCCGAGCACGGCGCGATCGAGCCCTTGCGTTTCATCCCCCTGGCCGAAGAGATCGGCATCATGCCGCGCATCGGGCTCTGGGTCATGCGCATGGCTTGCCTGCAGATGAAGAAATGGCATCGGGAAAAGATCGCCATGATGCCGATGGCCGTCAATGTCGCCGGGACGCAATTCCTGCAGCCCGACTTTGCGGCCCAGGTCGCGGCCGTACTCAAGGAAACCGGCGTCGATCCGCATTTCCTCGAGCTGGAAATCAGCGAGGCGCAATCGATGCAAGACCCGGTGGCGACGGTGCGCGTGCTGCACGAATTGAAAGACATCGGCGTGCGCCTGGTGGTGGACGATTTCGGGTCGGGCTACACCAACCTGAACTTCCTCAAGCAATTGCCGCTCGACCAGATCAAGCTGCATCAGAGTTTCGTGCGCGATATCGGCCACAATCCGGAAGACCTGGCCATCTCGGACGCCGTGATTTCGATGGCGCACAGCCTGCACCTGCGCGTCACGGCCGAAGGCGTGGAAAGCGAGGCGCAACTGGCCTTGCTGGCCGACCGCGGCTGCGACGAATTCCAGGGATTTTATTTCAGCGCGCCGCTCTCGGGCGAGGAGTGCGGCGCTATCCTGCGCGAGCAGCGCAGCGTGCCGCCGGAAAAACTGGGCCGCGAACGCGGCATCCGCACCGTGCTGCTGGTGGACGACGAGCAATACGTGCTCTCGGCCCTGGCGCGCTCGCTCTCCGGTTTCAACTACCAGATACTGCAGGCCAGAAGCGGCCCGGCCGCGCTGGAGCTGCTGGCGACACACGAAGTGGGTGTCATCATCTGCGACCAGCGCATGCCCGACATGAGCGGGGTCGAGTTGTTCCGCCGCATCCGCCAGATGTATCCGCAAACGGTACGCATCATCCTATCGGGCTACGCCGACGTCGGCATCGTGACCGACGCGATCAACGTCGGCGCGGTGTTCAAGTTCCTTAACAAGCCCTGGGACAAGGCGCAGTTGTGCGAGATCATCGAGGATGCGTTCGAGATGTACGAAAACGAAGCGGAGGCGGGCTGGCAGCCGGCGAACCGGTTGCCGGTGTGAGGTCTTCTCCCCTCTCCCGCGAGCGGGAGAGGGGAGGGGGAGAGGGAGCTTGCGAATCGACTTCGATATATGGGCAGGGCTTTCGCGCTAAGTCACTTTGACTTGACTATCAGAGTCAGATCATAGACGCCCTCAGCCCCACCCCTCTCCCGCCTGCGGGAGAGGGGAGATCGGTAGCCAATCGCGCTAACCTACCTAACCCGCATCCCAGGCTCAGCCCCCGGCCAAGGATTCAATACATAAAGCCCCGGATTCGCTTTTTCGTCCGCCGCCGAAGCCGCCAGCACCATACCCTCCGACACGCCGAACTTCATCTTGCGCGGCGCCAGGTTGGCCACCATCACGGTCAGCTTGCCCACCAGCTCTTCCGGCTTGTAGGCCGACTTGATGCCCGAGAACACGTTGCGCAAGCGGCCTTCGCCTACGTCGAGCGAGAGGCGCAACAGCTTGTCTGAACCTTCCACGACCTGGCAGTCGACGATCCTGGCGATGCGCAGGTCGATCTTGGCGAAATCCTCGATCTTGATTTCGGGCGCGAGTTCCTCGATATCGGCTTTTGCCGTTTCGACAGCTTGTGCCGGCACCGCTTCCTCAGCTTGCTCGAACAAGGCATCGAGCATCTTGGTCTCGACGCGCGTCATCAGGTGATTGTACGGATTGATCGCGTGGCCATCGGCCAGGGGCTTCGTCACATCGGCCCATTGCAGTGGCGCCACGTTCAACTGCGCTTCCACCTGGGCTGCCAGTGCAGGAAGCACGGGCTTCAGGTAAATCG
>DASVYZ010000265.1:0-5856 GCA_036391935.1 Burkholderiaceae bacterium
GCGATGCAATTAACAATACCTGCCGCACCATCATGCCGCAGTGCCAAGTTCGCGCATCTTCGCCCAATTCACAACAACGCTAAGTCATTTCCTTTTTTCATGCCCCGTTTCCATCTCCCTGAACCGCTAGCCATCGGTGCCGTCGTCGATCTTCCCGAGCACCAGGCGCACCACGTCACCGTGCTGCGCCTGGCAATTGGCGACACGATTACGCTATTCAACGGAGAAGGCGGGGAATTCACGGCAAGTTTGCGCGAGATCGCGAAAAAACGCGCATCGGCCGAGATCAAGACCTTTTCCCCGCACGAGGCGGAATTGCCTTATGCCGTGACGCTGGCGCAAGCGCTGCCGGAAGCGTCCAAGATGGATGAGATCGTGCAAAAGGCCGTTGAGTTGGGCGTGGCGGCTATCCAGCCGCTGGCGGCGCAGCGCTGCGTGGTCAAGTTATCGAGCGAGCGCGCCGGCAAAAAACTGGCGCACTGGCAAGGCATTATCGAATCAGCCGCCGAGCAATGCGGCCGTAACCGCCTGGCCCATTTGGCCGAGCCGGCCGAATTCGCGTCCTGGATCGCCCAGCAAGACATCCACAAACGCATCCTGCTCTCGCCGCGCGCCGAGCAAAGCCTGTCGGACTGGGCGCGCCACCACCCACCGCAAGCCGTCACCATCCTGATCGGCCCCGAAGGCGGCTTTTCGGAAAAGGAAGAGGAGTTGGCCATCAGGCACGGCGCCCTGCCCCTTTCCATGGGCGCGCGCGTGCTGCGCACGGAAACGGCCGGCATGGCGGCGCTTGCGGCGCTCAACGCGGTCTGGGGCGAGATGTAGCCTGAAAAAATATCTCCCGGATTCGCGCACGCCAGAATGCGAAGCTGCCGCGAGTATACTGTCGTGCTTTTTGCGCCGCCTCGAAAGACTGACAATATGAACACACTGCCTGCATGTCCAAAATGCAATTCCGAATTCACCTATGAAGACGGCGGTCTCTACATCTGCCCCGAGTGCGCCCATGAATGGTCCGCCAGTGCTGGCGCCGATTCTGCGGACGAAGGCAAGCGCACCTATCGCGATTCCGCCGGCAACGTGTTGCAGGACGGCGATACCGTGACAGTCATCAAGGATTTGAAATTGAAAGGTTCCGGCGGCGTCGTCAAAATGGGCACCAAGGTCAAGAATATCCGCCTCGTGGATGGCGACCACGATATCGACTGCAAGATCGATGGCTTTGGCGCCATGAGCTTGAAATCGGAGTTCGTCAAGAAAGTGTAAGCCCGGCTCCCATTGGGATGGCGCATTTTTTGCGAACGCCTCTTTAAATTGCAACAATAATTCGCATGTGGAGTCTATTCACTCCGGAGGCATGCTTGTATGCAATGGTTGCGTCGACTGTTCCGCCGCAAGCGGCGGGAAATCCCCGATATGCTTTGGCGCGCCACCGTAGCGCGCCTGCCCTTGCTGCGTCGGCTGTCCCCGGAGGATCTACGCCGGCTGAAAATGCTGGCCGAGGAATTGCTGCACGCCAAGACGATCACCGGCGCACGCGGCTTCGAAGTCGCCGACGAGATCGCCGTCTTCATCGTGGCGCAGGCGGCCCTGCCGGTATTGAATCTCACACTGGATCTGTACGACGATATTCCAGGCATCGTGGTCTATCCTGGCGCTTTCGTCGTCAACCAGAAGCTGGTGGACCAGGGCGGACTGGTGCAGGAATGGCGCGAAACCCTGGCTGGACAAGCCATGGATGCAGGCGGCGCCATCGTGCTGTCCTGGGAAGACGTGGAAGAAAGCAGCGATTTCTGGTCGCGCCGCAACGTGGTGATCCACGAATTTGCCCACAAGATCGACATGAAGCGGCGCGGCGCCAATGGCTGCCCGCCTTTTTTGCTGCCTTACCACGAGGGCATGCGGGTAGACGACTGGCAGCGCGTCTTCAACACTGCGTTCGAGGATTTCCGCCGGCGCGTGCGCAGTTTCCACCGCCCCATCCAGATCACCGCCGATTCGCCGCCGGACCTGTTGCAGCAATTGCACGAACAAGGCATACGCCCGCTGCCCATGGACCCATACGCAGGCAAAAACGCCGCCGAATTCTTTGCCGTGGCCTCGGAAGCCTTTTTTGTCTCGCCTACCCATCTGGCCATCGATTACCCGGACTTGTACCGGCTGATGGAGCGCTATTATCTGCAGCGGACAATACCTCACCCCTGATTTGCCTTGCCTTTGGCTAAGTCTGCATGGGAATCCCCTATAATCTAAGGTTTTGCGACAGATCCAGGCAAGATGAAGGTTTTCCGCGGACTTCCCAATGCCGCATCGCGGGCGCCCTGCGCGCTGACGATAGGCAATTTCGACGGCGTGCACCGGGGCCACAAGGCTCTGCTTTCGCGCGTGCGCGAAGCCGCGGACGGCCTGGGACTGGAAGCGGCCGTGATGACGTTCGAGCCGCACCCGCGCGAATTCTTTGCGCAACGGGCAGGGGACCTGTCGAAAGCGCCGACGCGCATCGCCAACCTGCGCGACAAGCTGCAGGCACTGGCCGATGCCGGCGTCGACCGTGTGATCGTCGAGCACTTCAACGCGCATTTCTCGGGCCAATCGCCGCAGGAATTCGTCGAAAAGGTGCTGGTGCAGGGCTTGCACGTGAAATGGTTGATGGTGGGCGAGGATTTCCGCTATGGTGCCAAGCGTGCCGGCGACGTCGCGACGCTGATCGAGGCCGGCAAGCGGCACGGTTTCGAAGTGCAGGCGCTGCCGGCGGTGGTCAACGAGGGGGTGCGCATCTCGTCTTCGGCCGTGCGCGAGGCGCTGGCGCAGGGCGATTTCGTCCATGCACAAGCCTTGCTCGGGCACCCATACACGGTATCGGGCCGCGTGATACACGGCAAGAAGCTGGGGCGTACCATCGGCTTCCCGACGCTGAACCTGCGCATTGCGCACAAGCGCCCGGCGCTTTCGGGCATCTTCGTGGTACGCGTGCATGGCCTGGGTGACCGCGCCGTCGAAGGCGTGGCCAGTATGGGCGTGCGCCCCACCGTGGAAGACGCGGGCCGCGTACTGCTGGAAACCTATCTGTTCGACTATGACCAACACTGCTACGGAAAACTGATCAAGGTGGAATTCTTGAAGAAACTGCGCGATGAGGAAAAGTTCGTCGACCTGCCGACCTTGACCGCCGCGATAGAGCGCGATGCACAACATGCGCGCCAATTCTTCCTCGAGCAAACGACCCTGGCCGTTTCGGCGACCGACCGAATTTGAAGTTCGATGCGGCACTCCATTCATCGAATTTCAACCGATTTTTAGAAAAGAAACCATGTCCGACAAGCCAAACAAGCCGGCTGAGAAAGCCAAGCATCACGTCAACATGACGGAAACGCCCTTCCCCATGCGCGGCGACCTCGCCAAGCGCGAACCGCAATGGGTCAAGCAATGGCAGGAACGCAAGATCTACGAAAAGATCCGCGCCGCCTCCAAAGGCCGCAAGAAATTCATCCTGCATGACGGCCCGCCCTATGCCAACGGCGACATCCACATCGGCCATGCGGTCAACAAGATCCTCAAGGACGTCGTGGTCAAGACGCGCCAACTGGCCGGCTTCGACGCGCAATACGTGCCGGGCTGGGATTGCCACGGCATGCCGATCGAAATCCAGATGGAAAAACTGTACGGCAAGAGCCTGCCGACGATGGAAGTGCTGGCCAAATCGCGCGCCTATGCCGGCGAACAGATCGAGCGGCAAAAGAAGGATTTCATCCGCCTGGGCGTCTTGGGAGAATGGGACAACCCCTACAAGACCATGGCCTTCGGCAACGAAGCCGACGAAATCCGCGCGCTCGGCAAATTGCTCGACAAGGGCTACGTCTATCGCGGCTTGAAGCCCGTCAACTGGTGCTTCAACTGCGAATCGGCCCTGGCCGAAGCCGAAGTGGAATACCAGGACAAGCGCGATCCGGCCATCGACGTAGGCTTCCCATTCGCAGAGCCGGACAAGCTGGCCAAAGCCTTCGGCTTGCCCAAGCTGCCGACCGACAAAGGCTATTGCATCATCTGGACCACTACGCCCTGGACCATCCCGGCCAACCAGGCCTTGAACGTACATCCCGAGTTCGACTATGCACTGGTTGAGACGGTCCGCAATGGCGAAACCATCTTGCTGCTGCTGGCCAAGGACCTGGTCGAGGATTGCCTGAAGCGCTACGGCCTCGAAGGCAAGGTCGTCGCCACCACCAAAGGTGAGGCGCTCTCGCTGATCAACTTCAAGCACCCCCTGTCGTCCGCCGATCCGGGTTACGACCGCTTCTCGCCCGTGTACCTCGGCGACTACGTGACTCTAGACACCGGCACCGGCATCGTCCACTCCTCGCCTGCCTACGGCCTGGACGACTTCATCTCGTGCAAGGCGCACGGCATGAAGGATGACGAGATCTTGATGCCCGTGATGGGCGACGGCAAATACGCCTCCTGGCTGCCGTTCTTCGCCGGCATGACGATCTGGGAAGCCTCCAAGCCGATCTGCGCCAAGCTCGAGGAAGTCGGTTCGCTGTTCAAGCTGGTGATGTTCGACCACAGCTACATGCATTGCTGGCGCCACAAGACGCCCATCATCTACCGTGCCACCTCGCAGTGGTTCGCAGGCATGGACGTGACGCCCAAGGGCGGCGGCCCCACGCTGCGCGAGACCGCGCTACGCGGCATCGAGGAAACCGCCTTCTTCCCGTCCTGGGGCAAGGCACGCTTGCACGGCATGATCGCGAACCGCCCGGACTGGACGCTGTCGCGCCAGCGCCAATGGGGCGTGCCGATGGCATTCTTCATCCACAAGGAAACGGGCGAGCTGCACCCGCGCACGCAGGAATTGCTGGAGCAAGTCGCCAAGCGCGTCGAACAAGGCGGCATCGAAGCGTGGCAGGCGCTCGACCCGAAGGAACTGTTGGGCGACGATGCCGAGCACTACGTGAAGAACAAGGATACGCTGGATGTCTGGTTCGACTCGGGCACCACGCACCAGACCGTGCTGCGCGGCTCGCATGCCGAACAATCGCACTTCCCGGCCGACCTGTATCTGGAAGGCTCGGACCAGCATCGCGGCTGGTTCCACTCTTCGCTTTTGACCTCGGCTATGCTCAATGGCTGCGCACCTTACAAGGCCTTGCTGACGCATGGCTTCGTGGTCGACGGCGACGGCAAGAAAATGTCGAAGTCGATCGGCAACACCGTCGCACCGCAAAAGATCGCCGACACGCTGGGCGCCGAAATCCTGCGCCTGTGGGTGGCCGCAACGGACTATTCAGGCGAGCTCTCGATCTCCGACGAAATCCTCAAGCGCGTCACGGAAAGCTATCGCCGCATCCGCAACACCCTGCGCTTCCTGCTGGCCAACACCTCCGACTTCGATCCGAAGAAAGACGCGCTGCCGCTGGAGCAATTGAGCGAAATCGACCGCTACGCCGTCGTGCGCATGGCTTCGCTGCAGGAAGAAGTGCTGGGGCACTTCGAGGTGTTCGAATACCACCCCGTCGTGGCCAAGCTGCAGATGTATTGCTCGGAAGACCTGGGCGGCTTCTACCTCGACATCCTGAAGGACCGCCTCTACACCTGCGGCACTACGTCGAAAGCGCGCCGGTCGGCCCAGACCGCGATCTGGCACATCACGCACGCCCTGCTGCGCTTGATGGCGCCCATCCTCTCGTTCACCGCCGAGGAGGCATGGTCCTTCTTCGCCGGCAAGGAAGAGTATGAAGCAGCCGGCCAGACCATCTTCACGCAGACTTATTACGACCTGCAGAAGGCGGACGATGCCGCACCTCGAAGGTCATGAGCTTCTTCTTGCCGGCGGCGTCGAATTCGAACTGGACGTTC
>DASVYZ010000266.1:0-3537 GCA_036391935.1 Burkholderiaceae bacterium
TTGCCTGGCATTTATCTGGCAGTCGCGTATTCCGCCTCGTCTATCCTGATCGTCGACAAGAAACTGGGAATCTGGGAAGCGCTGGAGACTTCGCGCAAGGCCTTGACGCAATGCTGGTTCCGCGTCTTCTTTCTCGCGCTGACCTATCTGCTGATCATGATCCTGTCGGCGCTGCCCCTGGGTATAGGCTTGATCTGGACGCTGCCCATGGGGGTTGTTCTCAAGGGTATCGTCTATCGCGAAGTGTTTGGTTTTGCGCAGGAAATGACAGACTAAGGAAACGGCGCAAAAACCCCCTGTCTTGAAGCCCGGCCAATTTGAAATGGGGTTTAGCGCGCAAGGTTTTCCCGCAACATATTGCAAAACAGCGCGCCTTGTTCGATCGCGTCGTCGAGCGCGACGTGATTGTGCTGCAGCGCGTCGAACCAGCGTTTTGGCATGTTGCGCTTGGTGCTGTCGCGATAACCGGTCTTGAGCATGGCCATGGCATAGCTCTTGATGTCGAGCGCCGAATGGCTGAACGGGCTTGCGCCGGTAAAACGGATCAGGTACCAGTAGACGAACAGGAAGTCGAACCCGGCCGGGTAGGCGACGAATACCGGGCGCCCCGGCAGCGTATTGATCCAGGCCACGTAGCGTTGCATAGCCGCTTCCGGGGTTTCCAGGTTCTTGCGGCATGCGGCCCAGGCCTCGGGCTGGCTGGCCCACCATGCTGCGGTCTTGGGATCGGCCGTGGCGCCGGGCAGGGTGTCGAGGTTCGCGCTGAAGGTGGAAATCAGCGTCTTGTGGGCATCGTAGGCGGCCGAGCCGAAGCTCAGCATCGAGTGCGGGCCGGGAATCGGGCCGTCGGTCTCGACGTCCGTGCTGAGGTAGATTTCTTTCATTGTTGTTCTCCTTGTCGATTTTCGTCAGAGCGCGATCCAACGCGCGAACGCAAAGGCGCAGCATCCGTCAAAGCGGAAACGGCAAGCGGGAGGGAGAAGTTGTCAGCCATGCCTTGTTGTTGGGATGGCCGAGAGCGCAGCTCATGGTTCAATCATGCGCAAAAGGATTGGGCTCGCCGCGAAACCATTTCGCCAGGTTGGCCACGAAATCCTGCAGATTGTTCTTGTCTCCCACCTTCAGGTTGTGCGCGCCGCCTTTGTATTCGACGAACTGGAAATCGTGTCCCGGATGGGCGGCAAAATAGTCGCGCAAGCGGTATCCCGCTTCGATCGGTTCGCTCTCATCCTTGCTGCCCATCGCGGCAACCTTGTGGATGTCGAGCGCGGCCCAGATGGGCAACGGGTCGTCGAACAGGTGGCTGTTCCAGTATTTGTAGGAATGGCCGAAGAATGCATGGTCGAGGTCGTCCGGATTTTTCGCGATGGCCGCGAACTCGCGCATCAGCATGCGGCGCGAATACGGCTTGGCATAAGGCGCGACGCCGTGGTCGGCGAACAGCAGGAAGCCGTCGCCTTGCCGCATGGCGCCGGCGCCGCCGGTCGCCAGCCAGCCGATCTTGTCGTTCGCCTGCGCCACATAGGGCGCAATCTTGCCGCCTTCGGAAAATCCGACCAGGGCCAGGCTGTGGCGGCCATGTTGGCGCAGTTGCGGTTCCTGTTCGAGGAAGGCCAGTGTGTCGGCGATGCGCTGTTGCGCGTAATCGGCTTTCAGGTATTCCGGCGTGCAGGCTTTGCCTGGGTCGCCTTCCCCGGTCGCGCCCTGCACGATGCCGGGCTTTTCCAGGAAATACAAATCCAGGCCGGGGGGATATTTCCCGAAAAAGGCTTGCAGGCGCCCGCTCTGATCGCGGCAGCCTGAACCGTCGATCAGCACGATGGCCGGCAGGGAACGGTCGATGGTCTCGTCGTGCAGATGAAAGTAGCGGTGCGTCTGGCCGTCGATGATGATATGGCTTTCGTCGAGGCGCCGCTCGGCCCATGCCGCGTTGCTTGCGCATGCCGCGGAAAAGATCAATGCCAATGCCGTCCGGGACAGTCGGGAATTCAAGCGCGTTCTCCGTGAAGTTGATGCCGCCATTGTACGCGCGGCATGCACCGGCAGTCAGCGCTTTCTCATGCCGCTATACGCCTGGGCATTTTTGCTCAACAATTCGCCGGCTTCGGGATTGCTTGCGGCGTGGCGGTGCAGCCAGCAAAAGATGTCGTGCGCCAGGCGGTGGTGCTGCAGCTCGTTATGCTGGAACACGGCGAAATTGCACATCGGCGCGTACATCTCGGCAAACAGGGAATCCTCGGCTTGCGGCGACAGGCGGAGCAGGCGTTCGGCGCGGGCGCGCAGCTTGCCCCAGGCGGCCCATTCCTGCGCCCGCGGCAGCGCTTGGCGTTGCGCGGTGCGTTGCGCGAAATCCTGGGCGCGGGTTGCGATATCCTGCATGGCGTGCCGGCGCATGCCCTCTATCGCGTCGCCGACAACAGGGCGCTCTTCGCCGCCTTCGGCCAGTTGCGGCGCCTGTTCGATCAGGGTGTGCGCCAACTGCGTCAATTGTGCGCGCAGGGCTGCGATGACGGCATCGGCGTTGCCCGGGCTGGACAGGTTGGGGTCGAGCATGCGCAACCGCTCGTCGATGCGGGCGCGCATCGACGGCACGGCCAGATTCGCCGCGGCGCCATGGATCGCGGACACGAATTGCGCGCGCTGCGGCGTGGTACCTTTTTCCATTTCGCATAGCATGGCGCCCAGCGGCGCGATCGCATCGCGCCAGGTCAAGGGGCGGGAGAGCTTGGTTGCGGGGGCGGGCGCGCGCGGCAGGGCGCGCGCCTGGCGCAGCAGAGGCAGCAGGCGCCGGCGGCGCGGGGCGAGCAGCCACACTATGACGAGCAGCCAGTCGGCCGGAGCCTCGGTGCGCCGGATGATGCGTTCGGCCATGCGCGCTACCGCATAGGACCAGCGAAAGCTGTCGCGTCCGCGCCTGCCGCGCCAGATGACGTCCTGCCAGTCGCCTCGCGCCGCCGCGTCCGCAACCAGCCAGTCGCGTGCCATGCGGCGCAAATGGCGCGGGCCGAGCGTGGTGTCGATCAGGTGAAAGACGGCGTGGGCTGTGTCGCGCTCGCCGCGAATCGCGGCGAGAAGCCCGATCAGCATGTCGTAGCCGATGTGCGGCGACGCAACCAGCGGCAATTGTTTCGTCAACCAGGCAAAGCCGCGTTCCCGATCCTGCCTGCGTGCCAGGGCCTGCGCGGCGGCGATGCAGGCGCCAAGCCGGTATTGCTTGTCGTATCCCGACGGCCACAGGCAGCGGAACACCCAGTAAGCCGTGCGGTACATGCCCAGGGGGATGAATATCGAGCGTATCACCAGGGTCGGCATGAAGAGGAACACGCCAACGGCCAGAAAGATATCCTGCACCGCTTCACGGCTTTCCGCCAGCATCGCCCAGGCGATGACGTAAAGCACCAGCTTGAGCAGGAACCAGCCGAACCAGGAGGGAAGCTGCGTCGCATTGCCGCGGTGCTGGGATGGATTGCCATCGTATCCGTTCTTCGATCTTGTCGCGGCGCGAAGAATCCAGATGATGACGAGGAGAATCGGAAA
>DASVYZ010000267.1:0-6837 GCA_036391935.1 Burkholderiaceae bacterium
TTCTCCTCGCGAAAATGTCGTTGCGGCACAGATGTTTTCTTTTGATTAACAATTCGGGATTGAACCTCTGCGGTGCAGGGGCGGCAAGAAGGCAAAACCGGTATACTTATTGTCTGATCTTTACTAACTCAGCTTGTGCGCTGATGTTCATCGCTTCACTATGTCCAGCCTAGCAATCAAAACCATTGAATTCGAGCGCCCGCAAATGGAAGCGGGCACCAGTTGCACCGCCAATGCCTGGGCCCGTGTGCCCGCTGCGCCGACGCCAGAAGAGCGCGCTGCGCTGAAGAACCGCATCAAGGCCCTGCTCAAGGAAAAAGAGGCCGTGCTGGTGGCGCACTACTATGTCGACGCCGACCTGCAAGACCTGGCCGAAGAAACCGGCGGTTGCGTGTCGGATTCGCTCGAGATGGCGCGCTTCGGACGAGACCATGCAGCCAAGACCCTGGTCGTTGCAGGGGTGCGCTTCATGGGTGAGACGGCAAAGATTCTGAGCCCGGAAAAGCGCATTCTGATGCCCGACCTCGATGCGACCTGTTCGCTCGACCTTGGCTGCCCGGCCGACGAATTCACCGCCTTTTGCGATGCGCATCCGGATCGTACGGTCGTGGTCTATGCCAACACCAGCGCGGCGGTCAAGGCCCGTGCCGACTGGATGGTGACTTCCTCCATCGGCCTCGACATCGTGGCCCACCTGCATGCGCAGGGCAAGAAAATCCTGTGGGCGCCGGACAAACACCTCGGCAGCTATATCCAGAAAAAGACTGGCGCAGACATGCTGCTGTGGCAGGGTTCCTGCCTGGTGCATGACGAATTCAAGGGAATCGAACTCGAATTGCTCAAGCGCGAACATCCTCACGCGAAGATTCTGGTGCATCCGGAGTCGCCGGAATCGGTCGTGGCGCAAGCCGACGTGGTCGGCTCGACCTCGCAATTGATCGCCGCCGTGACGGCATTGGATGCGCAGGAATTCATCGTCGCCACCGATAACGGCATTTTGCACAAGATGCGCACGGCTGCGCCGGGCAAGCGCTTCTACGACGCGCCGACTGCCGGCAACAGCGCCACCTGCAAGAGCTGCGCACATTGCCCCTGGATGGCGATGAACGGCTTGCAAAACCTGGCCGACGTGCTGGAGTCCGGCGCCAATGAAATTCACGTCGATGCCGACACCGGCCGCAAGGCGCGCGTCTGCATCGAGCGCATGCTCGACTTCGCCGCCGCGCGCCGCGCCCAGGTGCGGCCTTCGTCCGACCTGTCCAGGGAACAGAAACTGTTTGCCGGCGTGGGGCCGGCATGAGCACGCTGAAGAACCCGCATGCGCCCTTCGATGCGGCGCTGGCCGCGGCATTTGAAGCCAATATCCGTATGGCGTTGGAAGAGGATGTCGGCAGCGGCGACTTGACCGGTTTGCTGGTGCCGGCGGACGAGATGGTCAAGGCGCGCGTGATCGTGCGCGAGGAAGCCGTGCTATGCGGCGCGCCATGGTTCGAAGGCGTGATGATCGCGCTCGATCCGCGCATCGCCATCGTTTGGCACTACGGCGAGGGCGATTGCATGCGCGCCGACACGGCAGTGTGCAGCATCACGGCACCGGCGCGCGCCCTGTTGACGGCCGAGCGCAGCGCCCTCAATTTCCTGCAATTGCTCTCCGGCGTGGCCAGCGCCACACGACGTTATGTCGACGCGATCGAAGGCACGCGCGCCAGCATCCTCGATACGCGCAAGACCTTGCCCGGCATGCGTCTGGCGCAGAAATACGCAGTGCGCGTGGGCGGCGGCAAGAACCAGCGCCTGGCCTTGTACGACGGCATCCTGATCAAGGAAAACCACATCGCCGCCGCCGGCGGCATCGTGCCTGCTATGAAGGCGGCGCTGGAAGCCGGGAAGGGGGTTTCGATCCAGATCGAGGTCGAGACCCTGGATCAGTTGGAAGAGGCGCTGGCAGCCGGCGCAGTCTCCATCCTGCTCGATAATTTCAGTCTCGACGACATGCGTAAGGCGGTCGAACTCAACCAGGGGCGTGCCTTGCTCGAAGCCTCGGGCGGCGTCAATATGGAGACCGTGCGCGCGATCGCCGAAACCGGCGTCGACCGAATCTCGATCGGCAGCTTGACCAAGGATGTGCGGGCCACCGACTATTCGCTGCGGATAGTCGAGTGATTTACCCGAATAAGTCGCTGTGAATTTGACTATCGATCAGGCTTTGAAGCAGGCGATTGAAGCGCATCAATCGAAAAAGCTTCAGGATGCCGAGCGGCTGTATCGCGCCATTCTCAAGGCTCATCCCAGGCATCCGGACGCGAACCATAACCTCGGGCTGCTGGCGCTTGGAGTGGGCAAACCGGAAGAGGGGCTCCCCCATTTGTCGGCGGCGCTTGCGGCAAACCCGAGATACGAACAATTCTGGATCAGCTATATTCACGCGCTGATCGAGACCGGACGTTTGGCGGACGCCGGCAAGGCCATCGAAGACGGCAAGCGCTCCGGGCTCTCCGACAAAGCGGCCCGGCAACTGGAAGAAAGACTGGGGACGGCCTCGACCCAGGCCCCCGCCCAAGACAAAGTGGACGAATTGCTTGCCAGCTATAAGGCTGGAAGCTTCGAATTGACCGAGCAATTGTCCAGGGAGTTGACCCGCAATTTTCCCCGGCATACCTTGGGCTGGAAGACGCTGGGCGCCGCGCTTTTCCGGCAAGGGAAAGTTCAGGACGCGCTGGCGGCCATGCAATATGCGGTTCAGCTCAATCCCGACGATGCCGAGGCCCATTTGCATCTTGGCTACCCCCTGATCAATCTTGGCCGCGCTGCCGAAGCCGAGGCGAGCCTCAGGAAGGCGATTGCGCTCAAACCCGATTTTGCCGAAGCACACTGCAATCTCGGAACCTTGCTCAAGGAACTGGGCAGATTGCCTGAAGCCGAATTATCTCTTCGAAACGCGATTCGTTTCAGGCCGGACTACGCCGAGGCGAACTGGAAACTATCCACCAATCTATTGCTTCAGTCGCAACTGCGAAGCGGATTCGAATTGTACGAGTGGCGCTGGGTCGGAACCGACGAGCAAAGAAAATCCACCAATGACTTTGTTCAGCCGCTTTGGCTGGGGAAGGAATCGCTCGCCGGCAAGACGATTTTGATTCACGCCGAGCAGGGCCTGGGGGACACGATTTTATTTTCCCGCTACCTGAAATTGGTGCATGACCTCGGTGCCAGGGTAATTTTCCAGGTTCAACGGCCATTGATGTCCCTGTTGGCCGGGCTTGAAGGCGTTGACGAGCTGGTTGCGAAAGGGCAGCCTTTGCCCGGTTTCGACTATCACTGTCCCTTGATGAGCCTGGCCTTGGCATTCAAAACCGACCTGGATTCGATCCCTTCCCGCGTCCCCTATCTTTTTGCCCAGCCTGAACGGGTTCAGCGCTGGGCAAAAAAACTCGGCGGACATGGATTCAAGATCGGCATTTGCTGGAAGGGCGCCGGCAGGGACAGGTTTGTTCCTGTCGAGCATTTCCATGCCTTGTCACGCATCCCGGGAGTGCGTCTGATCAGCCTGCAAAAAGGCGAAACGCAGGAAGAACTGGCGAGCTTGCCCGATGGGATGGCAATCGAGACGAATGGCGACGAATTCGACAGCGACGGCGCGTTCATGGATACCGTGGCGATCATGAAATGCTGCGATCTTGTCGTTAGCAGCGACACGTCGATAGCGCACGTGGCCGGCGCACTTGGTGTCCCGACCTGGATTGCGCTGCTGTTCGTCCCCGATTGGCGCTGGATGATGGATCGCGCGGATTCGCCCTGGTATCCGTCGGTCAGATTGTTCCGCCAGCCGGCTAACGGCGACTGGAAGGGGACGCTGGAGCAAATGGCGTTGGCATTGCAGTCTTATGTGCCCAGCGCGAACCGCCAGCGGTGATAGCTGGGCCGCTGCGGCGCGGAACCCATGAATGGCGTTCCGCGCAGCGACGCTAAAAAAGCGCCCGACGGGCGGGCGCTTGTCGAGGGCATTCGCCGGAATCAGATTGCCGCCAGCGCATGGTCGAGATCGTTGAATAAATCCTCAAGGTCTTCTATCCCCACCGATAGCCGCGCAAGCGTATCGGTAATGCCCAGCGCCGCGCGTTGTGCCGGCGGGATGGTGGCATGCGTCATGATCGCCGGGTGCTCGATCAGGCTTTCCACGCCGCCCAGGCTTTCAGCCAGTGCGAATATTTCGCAGCGCTCCAGGAAGCGTCGCGCGCCGGCCAGATCGGTTTTGAGATCGATCGAGATGATGCCGCCGAAGCCATCCATCTGGCGTTTTGCCAACGCATGCTGCGGATGCGATTCCAGCCCCGGATAATAAACCTTGGCGACTTTCGGATGCTTTTCCAGCCAGCGCGCCAACTCCAGCGCACTTTGGCAATGGCGCTCCATGCGCAAGGCCAGCGTCTTCACGCCGCGCAGCGCAAGGAAGCTGTCGAACGGCCCGGCGATGGCGCCGACCGAGTTTTGCAGGAAGGCCAATTGCTCGCGCCATGCTGTCTGGCGCTCGTCGCCGGCCACGATGGCAATGCCGCCGATGATGTCGGAGTGGCCGTTCAAGTACTTGGTCATGGAATGCACGACGACGTCGAAACCATGCTCGAGCGGGCGCTGCACACGCGGGCTGGCGAAGGTGTTGTCGGCCACGGCGATCACGCCGCGTTCGCGGCAGATCTTGCCGATCGCCGCCAGGTCGATCAGCTTCAGCATGGGATTGGTCGGCGTTTCGACCCACACCATTTTCGTGTCCGGCTGCAGGGCGGCGAGCAGGTTTTCCGGCCTGGTCAAGTCGACGTATGTGAAACGCAACCCGGCGCTGCGCTTGCGCACGCGTTCGAACAGCCGAAACGTTCCGCCATACATATCGTCGCCGGCCACGACGTGGCTGCCGGCATCGAGCAGTTCCAGTACCGTGGAAATTGCCGCCAGCCCTGAAGCGAAGGCGAATGCCTGGGCACCGCCTTCGAGGTCGGCCACGCAGCGCTCCAGCGCCCAGCGCGTGGGATTGTGCGAGCGGCCATAGTCCAGTCCCTTGTGCACCCCCGGGCTCTGCTGAACGAAGGTCGAGGTCGCATAGATCGGCGGCATGATGGCCCCGGTGGATGGGTCCGGGTGCTGGCCGGCATGGATGACGCGCGTGGCAAACGCGGCTTTTTTGTCGGATTGGCTCAAGATAGTTTCCTGCGCAAGTGGTTCAAGAGATCGAAGCGGGTGATAAGGCCGTAGAAGTGTTCATTGTCGGCCACGATGGCAACCAGGCCGCGGTCCAGGGTGGAGCGCAGCTCGGCCAGGTCGGTATTCGGCGCCAGCGTCTGCAATTGGCGCGTCATAGTGGCGCCGACTTCGCTGCGGAATTGCGTGGCATCGGCGGCGACCTTGACCAGCAGGTCGGATTCGTCGATGATGCCGACCACCTTGCCGTTGCGGATGACGGGCAGTTGTGACACTTCGGCGCTGCGCATGCGGGCGAATGCCGTCGTCAGCGTATCGCTTTCGGCCACGCTGACGACGCCGCCGTCGTCGAAGCGGCGGCTGATGATGTCGCGCAAGTCGCCATAAATTTTGCGTTTGAGCAAGCCCTGGTCGATCATCCAATTGTCGTTATAGATCTTGGACAGGTAGCGCGTGCCGGTGTCGCAGACGAAGGTCACGACGCGCTTGGGAGTCTTTTGCTCGCGGCAATAGCGCAAAGCGGCGGCGAGCAGGGTGCCGGTGGAAGAGCCGGCCAGGATGCCTTCGGCGCGCAGCAGTTCGCGCGCGGTGCCGAAACTCTCGGCGTCATCGATGGTATAGGCGTGTTTGACGCCGCCCAGGTCGGCAATGGCGGGCACGAAGTCTTCGCCTATGCCTTCGACGGCCCACGAGCCGCTCACGTCGGAGACCTTGCCGGTCTGGATGTATTCGGCCAGGATCGAACCTTTGGGGTCCGCCAGCACGAACTCGAGCTTGGGCTGATGCTTGCGGAAAAAACGCGTCAGGCCGGTGATGGTGCCGGCCGAGCCGACGCCGCAGACGATGGCGTCGAGCTCATGCCCCATCTGTTCCCAGATTTCGGGCGCCGTCGTGGCCTCGTGAGCATGCGGATTGGCCGGATTATTGAATTGGTCGGCAAAAAAAGCGCCGGGAATCTCGCGCGCCAGGCGGGCGGCGTAGTCCTGGTAGTACTCGGGATGGCCTTTGCCGACGTCGGAGCGCGTGGTATGCACTTCCGCGCCCATGGCTTTCAGGTGCAGCACCTTCTCCGTCGACATCTTGTCGGGCACGACCAGCACGACGCGATAGCCCTTGGCGCGCGCCACCAGGGCGAGACCCAGGCCGGTGTTGCCGGCGGTCGCTTCGACGACGGTGCCGCCGGGCCTGAGCCGGCCATCCTTTTCGGCCGCTTCCACCATCGCCAGGCCAATGCGGTCCTTGATCGAGCCGCCGGGGTTTTGCGACTCCAGTTTGAGGAACAATTGGCACGGCCCGGTATCGAGCCGGGTGACGGGAAGGAGCGGCGTATTGCCGATCAGCGAAAGCACCGCCGGCGCGGTGTCGGTGGAGAGTTTTGGCATTGCATGACCTCGATTCTTCGGAACGTCGGGTTGACATACGGAATGAGGATGGCGACTTGTGATCGGCATCCCTTCGGAAAATCCGTCAGCGTAAGCAATTGAGCTGGCCCAGCCAAGGAAGATTCTCGCATAAAGTCATGCGAAGTTTGTGGCATCGTTTTTTGGTTGCCTGGGTGAAAGTCGGGCGCCGGTCGTCCTCGATTTCCGCCATTCGTCACAATCCGTTCCACGCGGGATAAACGACTGCGTAGGATGGCCACAT
>DASVYZ010000268.1:0-6481 GCA_036391935.1 Burkholderiaceae bacterium
ACCAATGCCTTGAACCCGACGGGCTCCACCACGCCTTCGCTGTCCGGCGATTCGACGGCGACGAACTTGAATCCGACCGGCTCGAGCGCGGCGACGGCATCGCCGCCCGGCGCGGCGAACGGGCCGGGCGCGACCAATCCCGGCGCGGCCGCCATCACGCCTTCGTCTGTGACGGCGCCTTCCGCCGGCCCGGCGACGTCCAATGCTTCCGCGACGCTCAGTGCGAACGGCGGGAATTCATCGTTCGCGCTGCAAAACCAGAATACATCCTCGATGCTTGGGGAAAACGCCAATACGACCGCGCCTGGCACGCTGATCGCGGGCCAATCGGGCCCGGTCAATCCAGGAGGGGATTTCAACGACGCGACGGGAACCTACACCTCGCCGGCCGGCAACACCGTCACGGTCGGGCAGCATGCGGAGCAAGTCACCGATGCGGCCAATGCAAGCCAGCCCGGCCCGGTCAATCCGGGAGGGGATTTCAACGATGCGACAGGGACCTACACTTCGCGGGCCGGCAACACCGTCACGGTCGGGCAGCACGCGGAGCAAGTCACCGATGCGGCCAATGCAAGCCAGCCCGGCCCGGTCAATGGGGGAGGGGATTTCAACGATGCGACAGGGACCTATACTTCGCCGACCGGCAACACCATCACGGTCGGGCAGAATGCAGAGCAAGTCACCGATGCGGCCAATGCGAACCAACCCGGCATATTGGACGGCGTCACCAACTGGGTCAAAAACAATCCAACACTGAGCGGTCAACTGGCCTCGGGTGCCGTGCAAGCCCTGAGCAGTGCCTATGCCGCCCGCAAGAACAATGCCGCCGCCAATCAGTTGGCGCTGCAGCGGCAAATTCAGGCCAACCGCAGCGCCCAGGTGGCGCAGCAGGCGCCATCGGGCATTATCAGCGGCGCGCGCGGCAAGAAAGGACAATCATGATCGGCCAAACCAACAACCAGCTGCTGCAGCAGACCGAGCAGCAGATCGTATCGAAGCTCAAGCCGCAGACGCGGCAGGCGTTTGCCATGGCCTCGCACGCGGCCGCCCAATTGTTTTATTCGCCTGCGGTCCAGCAAAAAATCATGGCCAAGCTGGCTTCGACGACGGACCCGATCGACAACGCCGCGCTGGGTGCGGCCAACCTGACCGGCGTGCTGATCAAGCAATCCGGCGGCAGGATGCCGACCCAGATCGCCGTACCCGTGGCGACCGTGCTGCTGTGTGAAATTCTCGACTTCCTCGAGAAGGCGGGCCGCGTGCAAGTGACGCCGCAAGCGCTGGCGCGCGCGACGCAATTGCTCGGCAACTATGTGCTGCGCATGCTGGGCCTCAAGCAAGACCAGGTGCACCAGGTGTTGGCGCATGGCATGGCGCAGGCGCAAAATCCGCGCCAAGGCCTGCAACAGACGCAGGCGATGGCGCCGGCAGCGCCGGGCAGCGGCGGCATTGTCCGCGGCGCCATGCGGGGAGGTCAATGATGGGCATGGCAGCCGGCATCATCAATGGCGCGCGGCAGGGCGGGAGCCCGGCCTTCGACGATCAACAGCAGGGGCAGGACGACAATGCGGACGCGCTGGCGGCGCTGAATGCAAGCCTGGAAGTGCAAAAAAACGCCGCCGTCATGGCGGCAGCCCAGGGCTTGAAGATGGGCGGACAGGATGGCCCCGGCGGCGGTGGGGCGCAGACGCCGGCCGGCGATGCTGCGGCAAGCACGCCGGCAATCGGCCTGCCTATCTCGCTTGGCGCCGTACCCAATGCCGCCGTGGCGAATGCGTCGAATCCGGCTCCCGTGGCGGACGGGCCAGGCTCGACGGCACCGGCTGGTGCCGATCCTTCCGATGTCGCCATGCTCGCCGCAGCCGGCGTGAGGCCGGACGATGCGGCGCCCAATCTGCCGATGTCAACCAGGATACAGGCCATGCTGGAGGGCACGCCGCTGGTTGAAGTCGATGGACAGCGTCCCGGCGCTGCCGGAGATGCCGCGGCAGCGCCGGCGGCAGCAATGCCGCAGCAGACGGCGCAGCAAGCGCAGCAGCAAACGCAGGCGCTGAAATCGGCCCAGGATAGCGCGATTGCCAACCCGGCCTTTCAAAAACAAGGCTCGACGACCCATTGCAGCGAAGGCACCTACTATATTGCACGGGCCTTGGGCGCGAACACCGCTCCGCTGGGCTCGGCCGCAGGGCAGTTTTACCTTGCCAATACCCAAGCCGCGAACCTCGCTCACGCAGCCTCGACCCCAGGGACAGGCTGGCGGCGCATCGGTCTTGGCGACGCGCAGGCCCGTGCCAATGAAGGAAGGCTGGTCGTCATGGTATGGAGCAACCCGACCGGTCATGGCCATACCGTCACCGTCAGACCAGATGCCAATAATGCGCAAGCGGCGACTAACCCGTCGGTGGCAAACATCGGGCCGCAGAATGCGGTGATTCCCTATCACTATGCGTTCGATGGGAGCCAGAGAGCCCAGGTGAAGATTTATCTGTATGAACCGCAATAATGGGCGCAGACATCAAGCAAGCGGGCATCATCAACGGCGCGAGGCAGGGTGCCAATCCCGCCTTTACTCTGCCGCAGGACTTCGACTCGCCGCCGTCCCCGCAAGGGGAGGATGAGGATGCGGCGAATCTGGCGGCCTTGAATGCAGGCCTGGAGACGCAAAAAAATGCCGCCATCATGGCAGCGGCCCGGAGCCTGGAAACGGATGGGCAGAGTGGACTGGGCGGCGGGGAGGCGCAAGCGATTGTGGGCAATGCCGCGGCAAGCGCGCCCGCCTATACTCTGCCGATATCGTTTGGTCCCTTACCCAATGCCGCGCCAGCGAAAGCATCGAATCTTTCCCTTGCGGCTGGCGTTCCGGGCCAAGTGGCAGCACCGGGCGATGCGGCACCGGCGCAGATGCCGCTATCGAACATGTCGTCTGACATCGGCTTCATCGCGGATGGACCGGTTACGGCGGGAGGGGAAGGCGCCATCGCGCAGAATCCACCCGGACCGACGCCTGCCGATCCCTACGATGTCGCCATGCTTGCCGCAGCGGGTGTGAGGCCGGTTGATGCCGCGTCAAATCGGGCGTTTGCACCGGACAGGCAAGCGGCAATGGACGAGGCTGCGGGGGAGGGAGCCGACAGTGATGGCAAGGACTTGGCCGGCTTCGGCGCCGGGGCCGATGGGGAAAGCGCCGATTCGACAAGTCAATCCGCGCCCGGACAAACACCAGGCAATATTGGCGCCGCCAATGGCTCAAACCAGGACGGTTCTACAACCCCGCCTAGCGGCGAAGCGGCGGCTCCTCATCCCATCTCCAAAATCGCCGACAAAGACATCCTTAATGGGCGCGCGAACCCGGTCGGCTATGCTACGGCGACTGTCGATCGCGACAACAAGGTCATCAACATCGCGGTCAAGGTCAACTACGAGAAGACATCCTTCTTCAATCCTACGGCTACCCGCGTATCCGATGAGGAATATAACAGGCTGGTCACGCTGGCCGATGCCGGCGTTGCCCGTTACTGGAGCCGAACCGTTACTCTGGATGGGCAGGAATGGCAAGTCAATGTTTCCGCCACCAATGCCAGAGACGGCATGCCGATCACGGTGGCTTATCCCGGATGGAAAATCCTCGGAGAGAACCTCAGCGAGAGATCGTTCAACACCTGGCCGTTCTACGAAGGTACGATTTACTATCGTCCGGAGGAGGGTGATCCCGATTTCTCCCTGACATCCGCGCACGAAATCGGCCATAGTTTCCTGACCGATGGGGTTGGCATCGGCTGGTCCTGGGGGCATGAAGATACCTCGTCGATACTGGGGAGCCCCCACCCGGATATCAAACCCTATCCGGCTACCGGACCAATTGGTTTGATGCCATACTATGGAGGGAAGCAACAACCCCCAGGTTATTACAACCGATCCATCGCGAGTGAAAATGACGTCAAGACGCTTTTGTATATTTCTGGTCGCGGCAAGTAGTTTGTTGCCGTGGCATGTTTCTCATGCGTTGTCCCAGCATTTTTACGTGAGAGTATTCGTATCGAACAATACGAGCAGGGATCTGACTTTTTGCCTGGAAGACAAATCCTATTGTGAAACGGTGAAGGTAGGGAACAACCTTAGCACAGTCGGTACGGATGCGAAGGACTCGGACCGAAAGCTCGCTCAATGGCTGAGCCGCTGGCGGTTCGACATCTGCGGGAAGAGTCTGGCACTCGACCAGCTTCGCGCAGTACCTGCGTTCGACAAGACGGATGACGGAGAAGACGTGGCTTATCGGACAAAAATAACGGATCGAGACCTCGCGCCGTTTTGTGATGGTATGTCGGGCTCAACGTCGCCACTCCCAGTCACGCCTGCGGGCCAAAACTGATCATGCTCTTGGCCGGGACTATACCGCTGTAATCCGATCACGCTAGAAGCCGACGCCAGCTTGATTGCTCGCGTCGGTTTTTTACGCCCGTCGCCGGCTAGCTTTAGATCAAAAATTAAGCAAGAGCAGCTGTCAATGTCGACAGGGTATCTGTCTAAAAAATCCCCGCAGTTTTCACTCCCAACCCGCCGCGTGCGGGTTTTGTTTTTTGTAAAGGCGCATGACTCAGTATGGAAAACGATCTCATTCATTGGCTCGTCGAGCTCGGTGTCGGCGGCTTTGCGGCCGTGCTGTGGTGGATATTCCGCGGCGTGGCGTCGAAAAACCAGGATACGCAGGAGGATTTGAACGCCTTCAAGCTGGAGGTGGTGCGCGACTATGCGCGCAAGGACGATATCCGCGATGCGGTGATGCAGGTCGGCAAATCGGTGGAGCGGCTGGAACACAACATGGAGCGCTTCTTTGACCTGCTCGACCGCAAGGCGGACAAGCCATGAGCGCGCCCGAACATGAACACTTGCAGCGGCGCACGCTGTCGATCGCGGTGTATATCCCGGATCATCCGGACCGCAGCAATACGCCGGTGTTCGAGCGCACGCGGCGCAAGCTGATTGCGCACAACCCCGCTGCACGCTGCGCGGTGGACAACGGCCATTGCGACCATGAACATCCCCTGGAGCTGCACCATGCGCACGTGGAGTGGTGCGATTCGAACGGGGTGGATTGGGACCGCGTCAAGGCGCTGGTGCCGGATTTCGATTGGGCGAGCTTCGACCCCGCGCACCCGGAAACCTTCATCGACAGCGAATGGAACGCCAACGTCATCCTGTGCAAGCGCCACCACACCGGCGCGGACCACGGCATCCACAATCTCGATGGCCCGACCTGGCAGATGCAGATGTTGAAGCGTAAGGACTTTATTTTTTCCCCCGATGAGGAAGTGAAAGCATGACCGCACTACAACCCAGGATGGCACCGGAAGTCTTTTTCCCCTTCGTCCTCGCCGTCGCGCAGAAAACCCAGGCCGACACCGGCATCCCGGCCAGCTTCACCATGGCGCAGGCCGCGGTGGAGAGCGCTTGGAATGGTTCCGGCCTGTCGCAGCAGGATTTCAACTTCTTCGGCATCAAGGCCATCGGCGGCTGGACCGGGCCAACGCAGACGTGGCCGACGCGCGAATTCCTGCAGGGCCACTACGTGACCATCCAGGCGCCGTTTCGCAAGTATGCGTCGCTGGAAGAGGGCTTCGAGGACCACGCCGCCTTCCTGACCGGGAACGAGCGCTACAAGCCGGCCTTCGCGCATACCGAGGACAGCATCGCTTTTGCGCGCGCCGTGCAGGCTGCCGGTTATGCGACCGACCCGCATTACGCCGACACGATTGGTGCGCTCATCGCCGGCCACAAACTGAAGCAGTTCGACGCGAACCGACGCGGATTCGCATCCATAGTCTGAACACAGCTTGATCCAACGCAGCGTTACTCATGCCGCCTCCGGGCGGCTTTTTTTTAGGGAGTCTCTATGAATACATGGCAAAAAATCGCCATCGGCAGTCTCGCCGCGGCGGCATGGATCGCGGCCTGCTATATCGCCTATGCCATGCCGGCGCTGGCCGCCGACATGGCCCAGGTCAAGCTCGGTGCCACGACCGTCATTTCCGGTCTGGGCATCTGGCATCTTCGCCAGCCGGGCGATTCCCCGGCTACGTCAACCAGGGAAGGAAACACACAATGAAGCGCATCACTACGGCCCTCTTGGCCGCCATGACCCTCGCCGCCTGCGGCACGGCGCCCGCACCGGCAGGCACTACAGCGATCAGCGCCGCAGCGACGCAACAGACCCCGGCCCAGATCGCGGGCCAGATCTGCCCCATCGCCACCGCGGTCGTCACGACACTGTCTTCGCCGCTGGCGCCGTTGACCATAGGCGAAAAGGCCGCCGTGGCCGAAGCCGGGCCGATCATCGCCACAGCTTGCACGCTCGGTGCGAACATCGACTTGTCGAACTACCGGAGCCTGACGAAGGCGGTGCCGCAACTGATCGCGGCATTCGAGAACTCGGCCGCCTTGAGCGAGCAGGCCAGGAGCAATCTGTTGCTGCTGCAAGTCATCC
>DASVYZ010000269.1:0-7957 GCA_036391935.1 Burkholderiaceae bacterium
CCGGCGCCTCTTGCTGGAAAACGTATCGACCTATCTGCGCTTCGCGCAGGATGCCATGAGCGAAGCCGAATTCCTGGCCCGGCTTGCCGCGCGCTCGGGTTGCGGCATTCTGCTCGACGTGAATAATCTCTACGTCAACCAATGCAATCACGGCGAGGATGCGCTGGCTGCCTTGCAGGCAATCGCGCCGGCTTCGGTCTGCGAGATCCATTTGGCCGGCCACCTCGTTACGCCCGAAGCCGTGATTGATCACCATGGGGACCGCGTCGCACCCGAAGTCTGGGATTTGTACCGCGCCGCGCTGCGCCGCTTCGGCGCCGTGCCTACTCTGATCGAATGGGACACCGACTTGCCCGAATTGGCCGTGCTGCTGGGTGAAGCGGAAAGAGCGCGCGCCATCATGGAAGATGTGATTCCCATTGAGCCGAGCGAACTGCAGCGCGCGCAAACGGCATTCGCCGAAGCGCTGTTCGATGCCGACAAGGAAGGCCAGGCGTTGCCGCTATTCAAGAGCAATGCGGCACTCGCGAAACAGCGCTTTGCACTTTACCGCGGCAACCTCTCCGGCAATTGGGACAAGGCTCTGGCCAATGCGTATCCGGTGTTGCGTCAGCTGGTGGGCGAGGAATTTTTCGCTGCGCTGGCACGCGAATACGGTAAAGCGCATCCATCGACCGATGGCGATCTCAACCGCTTCGGGGCCCACTTTGCCGAATTCCTGGCTGGCTTCGAGCACGTTGCCGAGTATCCGTATTTCCCCGATATGGCGCGGCTCGAATGGGCGTTGCATCGCGCGCATTATGCAGAGGGGGCCGCAGTGATCGATACCGCCGCGCTATCCTCGCTCGCACCGGAACAGATGGATACGGTAGGGCTCAGGCTTCATCCCGCTTGCAGCCTGTTTGCCTCGCCCTGGGCCATTGTCGCATTGTGGCAAGCGCATCAGCCGGGCCACGAACTGGGTTTCCCTGCCGAACTGGCGTGCGATAGCCATGCCGTGATAGTGCGCCCGCATTGGAAATGTGAAGTGCTGCCCTTGTCGGCAGCGGCTCACGCGATGCTAAGCAGCCTCGCTGCAGGCGCAAGCCTGGGGACGGCTCTCGATGCCGCGCTTGATCTCGATGATCAATTCAATTTCGGGAACTGGCTGCAGGAATGGTTGCAAGCCGGGATATTCGTGAGCCTTGATTCCGAACAATAAGCTTCCTGAACGACAAGGAAAAAGACATGCAAAAAATACTGCGCCTGCATCAAGCCATCACGCGCTTCGATCCGCAAATTACCATCTGGTTCGGATCGCTGCTGTCGCTTGCGATCCGCCTGTCCGTCGGCCTGGACTTCTTCAAGTCCGGCCTGGTCAAGATAAGCGATTGGAGCGCGACACTGGCACTGTTTCATGATGAATACCACGTGCCGCTATTGCCGCCCGATCTCGCCGCCTATATGGGTGCCGCCGGCGAATTGGGCTTTCCCATCCTGCTGGCGCTGGGCATCATTTCGCGTCCTGCGGCGTTCGGCTTGTTTTTCGTCAATGCGATGGCGGTGATTTCCTACCCGCAGCTATTCCAGTTCGAATGCCCGGCCGGTTTGAAAGACCACTTTTGCTGGGGTTTGATGGCGCTGGTGCTGCTGGCATATGGGCCGGGTCGGATTTCGCTCGACTATGTACTCGAGCGGATGCGCACGAAGCAGGCGGCCTAAGAGGCAATTCCGTATTTTTTCAGGATAAATCAGATTGTGCAATATTTTGTACTGATTTTTTTCTGGAGGCAAACTTTTATTCTGTTTTTGCCTCTCAGGCAGCCAGCACCTTGATTCGTACTTGCCCCAGGCTCACCACCTGTCCTGCGCGTATCTTGGCCGTCTTGCGCAATTCGGTCTGGCCATCGACTTTGACTTGGCCGCCGGCGACGATCATCTTGCCGGCGCCGCCGCTGTCGCACAGGCCGGCCAGCTTCAACAATTGATTGAGTTCGACGTATTCGCCCTCAAGTTCGAATTCCACGGTTTCCATCTCAGGTTTCCAGTTTGGCTTGCGCCTTGTTCAACCAGTCCTCCAGCGCCCCAAGCAAATCGTCCTGGCTATAAGAGCAGCTTTCTTCGGAAAACGCGCTGCCTGACTCCAAGCGGCCGAGCAAGTCTTCCATCACTTGGCGGTAGCGCGGAGGCAGGGAGGTGAGCAAGTCATCCTGGCTGCGCCACAGCACGCAGAACTGCGCGACGTTCGATTGCTTGCCGCGGATGGCGCTCAGGCTGGCTCGCAGGGCGGCGATGCTGGGGGTGGGCATGGTCATCGATAAATAAAAACGGCCAGCCACCGCGGCCGGCCGTTTATTCTAGTCCGGTATCCGAGCCGGCGCTTAAGCCTTCGCCGGAGCCGGGCCCTTCATGCGTTGGGCGATGCGCGTGATATTGTTCAGCGACAGCAAGTGGGCATAGATGCGGCCGAGGTCACCGCTGCGCGCCAGTTCCAGCAGGGCGGCGTCGGACAGCGCCAGCAAGCGCTTTTCGTCGACGATCTGGAAGCCGTCCAGCGTATAGGTCTCGTCCTTGGCGCGCGTGAATACCACTTGCTGGGGCACGAGCAGGTCGTGCTTCTTCAGGTTGGCAACGAATTGGGCGGCAGCTTCGCTCTGGGCCGAGAACTCGGAAAGGAAACCCACGGTCGACTTCATCAATTCGGTCTCGCTGCCGTCTTCGTTGAACAGGCGCTCGCCGTCCGCAAATTCGCCGAGGCCGTCATAGGCTTCGTCGAACACGACGAAGGGGCGCTCGTTTTGCGGATCGATGTTGAGAACGAAGGGATAGCGGCGGATGAAGCCGGGGATGTATTGACCGAGCCAGTTACCGTTTTCGTCAACCATCAGATTTTCTTTTTCGCGTACGCCGAACAGGCCGATGGGCGTGCCCGTGCCGTCGTCCTGGACGGCAAAGACCAGCGGGAATTCCGCCGCGGCATAGCCGAACTCCAGCGGGGCGATTGGCAGCGCCACCGTCTTGGCGACGAACTTCAAGCCGGTCGAAGAAGGCTTGAGGCGGTAATTGCGATGCTTGTTGCGGTCGAGAACGGCGGGCTTTTGGTAGAGGTTCAGAATAGTCATGAATGAAATGTCCAAAATATAATAGGTCCAGAAGCCGCCGCGCACGCATGCGAGCCTGACCGATTTATGCCGGGGCATTGTACCAGTGGTCGCGGCGTACGGCGCCAAAAAGTCCTTTATTCAAGGCCTTATTGGACTTTAGCCGGTTATTGAGAGCTTGTTAGCGCCTTATTTGCCGAGCAAGCCGCGCGCGAGCTTGTTTTGCAGCACTCCCTTGCGGTCGCCGGTGAATTCCCAGAACATCGCGCCGCCCAGACCATGCGACTTGATGTAGTCGATCTTGTGGCCCAACGATTCCGGGTCGTCGTAGCTGACGAATTCGCCTGTGTCGGTGTTGAACAGGTAGGGAGCCAGGGCGCGTTCATTCCAGTAGCGGACGAAGCCCTTTTGCCCCGCGAAGTTGGCCTCGATGTCGGAATAGTCGAGTACGCCATCTTCCCAGGTGCCGCGTCCCTTGCCATGGCAATCCTGCAGCTGCCCGTTGTTGGCCGGGCCGCATTGCTTCCAGCTATAGCCGTAGAACGGCACGCCCAGCACCAGCTTGGCTGGCGGCACGCCAGCCTTCAGTGTCGCACTGACGATGAAATCGATATTGAGCTGGCCGCCATCCACGCCGGCATGCCTGATCATCGGATCGTCATATAGCGGCGCGTGATGCCCGGCATAGCCGTTCCAGTGGCCGCTGAAGTCGTAAGTCATGATGTTGGCCCAGTCCAGCACCTGATCCACCTTGTCCATCTCGGTATCGGCCAGGAATTGCAGGTTGTTCCCGATGGCTGCGGTCAGCAGGTAGTGGCGCTTGTCCTTGGTGCCGGCTTGGTCAAGCCGATCGCGCAATGCATGGAACAGCCAGGTGTAGTTTTCCTTGTCTTCCGGACGGCGCGCATTGTGTTCGTCTCCGCCGTGCACGGGAAATTCCCAATCGATGTCGATACCGTCGAGGCGGTACTGCTTCATGAAAGCCACGGCGCTGTCGGCGAACTTGGCGCGCGCTTCGGGCGTCAGCGCCACGTCGGAAAACTCTTGCGAACCGGCCCAACCGCCGATCGACACCAGTACCTGGAGCTTGGGATTGTGCCGCTTGAGCTTGACCAGTGCGGCAAGGTCGGCCTTGCTTTGCTCTTCGGGCAAGGTATTGCCCAGGACGACGCTGCCATCCTTGATGGCAGCGAATGCAAAGTTGATATGTGTGGCCTTGGTACCCTTGAGCTTTTCCACGCCATAGTGACGTGCCGGGTCGGCGCGGTCGAGGTAATAGCCGACGATTTTGTAGTCCGCTTCGGCATGCGTCCTGGCATGCTTGGGCGTCGCCTGCGCGCTTGCGCACAATGCCACTGCAATGAATGAGGCCAGTACCGCATGCTTCAAATGCTTGGTCACGCTTTATTCCCCGGTTATGCTGCCGTTTCGCAAGTTCCAAATTGCAAGAATAACCTGAATGTGGCATCAAAGTGGTATTGTTGGCTCACTTAAATGCCCAGTGCGAAAATCGTTTGCCGCCGCACATCCGGTGATATGATCGCGCGCTTGGACAAGCGCATACCCACGCAAGTCCCCATCACTATTGGAAACGACATGCGACCAACCTATCTCGTGATCGCCGCAGCCGGATTGACCCTGGCCGCGGCCGCTGCCTGCGCACAGGAGCAGAATGCCATGAACACCACTCCCAAAGCGGCAACGGCGAAGAACCCGCTCTTCGCGCCGTCGCCGCTGCCTTACCACATGCCGCAATTCGACAAGATCAAGGACGAGGACTTCGTTCCAGCCTTCAATGAAGCCATGCGGGAGCAACTGGCCGAGATCAAGGCGATCGCCAGCAATCGCGCCGCGCCGACGTTTGAGAACACCATCGTCGCCATCGACCGTTCTGGCCAGATGCTCGACCGCGTCAGCAAGACGTTCGACAACCTGCACAGTTGCAATACCGACGACGCGCTCGACAAGATCGACAGTGAGATGTCGCCCAAGCGCGCCGCGCATAGCGACGCCATCATGCTCAATGAAAAGCTGTATGCGCGCGTCAAAACCCTGTATGCCAAGCGCGACAGCCTCGGCCTTGATCCGGAGGCAGCTTACCTGCTCGAGCGCTACCACACCGATTTCGTGCGCGCCGGCGCCGAATTGTCCCACGCCGACAAGACCAAGTTGAAGCAAATGAATGCGGAACTGGCACAATGGTCGTCGAAGTATCAGCAAAACGTGTTGAAGGAAGTCGATGCTTCCGCTGTCGTGGTAGACAGCCGTGCCGAGCTCGACGGCATGTCCGACAGCGAAATTGCCGCCGCAGCCGACCGCGCCAAGGCGCGCGGCCTGGCCGGCAAATACGTGATCGCCCTGGTCAACACCACGGGCCAGCCGCCCGAAGGCGAGTTGACCAACCGTGCGCTGCGCCGGCGTATTTATGAAGCCTCGGTCGCACGCGGCAGCCGCGGCGGCGAATTCGACAACCGCGCCGTCGTGCTGAAAATGGTGACGCTGCGTGCCGAACGCGCCAAGCTGCTGGGCTACGCCAGCCACGCCGCCTATCAGCTCGAAGATGAAACCGCGCGCACCGTGCCGGCCGTGAACAAGCTCCTGGCCGATCTGGCCAAGCCTGCCGTGAACAATGCCAGGAAGGAAGCGGCCGCGATGCAGGAAATCATCGACAAGGAAAGCGCCGCGAATGGTGCCAACTTCAAGTTGGCCGCCTGGGATTGGGACTACTACACCGAAAAGGTACGCAAGGCGCGCTACGACTTCGACGAATCGCAGCTGAAGCCTTACTTCGAACTTGAGAGCGTGATGCACAACGGCGTGTTCTACGCCGCCAACAAGCTCTACGGCATCACGCTCAAGGAGCGCCACGACCTGCCGGTCTACAACCCCGATGTGCGCGTATTCGAAGTCTTCGACAAGGACGGCAAGCCGCTGGCCCTGTTCATCTATGACCTCTATGCGCGCAGCAACAAGCAGGGCGGCGCCTGGATGAATGAATACGTCAGCCAATCCGACCTCACCGGCAACCGCCCGGTCGTGGCCAACCACATCAACATCCCCAAGCCGCCGGCCGGCGAGCCGACGCTGTTGACCTTTGATGAGGTCACGACGATGTTCCACGAATTCGGCCACGCGCTGCACGGTATGTTCTCCGACGTGCACTACCCGCGTTTTGCCGGCACCTCGGTGCCGAACGACTTCGTCGAATATCCCTCGCAAGTCAATGAAATGTGGGCCGTCTGGCCCGAGGTGCTGAAGAACTATGCCAAGCATTACAAGACCGGCGAGCCGATTCCGCAAGCGTTGCTGGATAAGGTCATGGCCACACGCAAGTTCAACCAGGGCTTCGCCACCACGGAATACCTGAGCGCCTCGCTGCTCGACCAGCGCTGGCACCAACTGACGCCGGAGCAGGTGCCCACCGACGTGCTGGCCTTCGAAGCCGATGCGCTCAAGGGGGCGGGCATGGACTTCGCGCCGGTGCCGCCGCGCTATCGCACCACCTACTTCTCGCATGCTTTCTCGGGCGGCTATTCGGCTGGCTACTATGCTTACATCTGGAGCGAGGAACTGGTGGCCGACTCGATCAACTGGTTCAAGGAAAACGGCGGGCTGGAGCGCAAGAACGGTGATTGGTTCCGCGCAACCCTGCTCTCGCGCGGCGGCAGCGCCGATGCGATGAGCCTGTTCCGCAAGTTCCGCGGGCGCGATCCGATCCTCGAGCCCTTGCTTGAACGGCGCGGGCTGGATGGCTCGGGACAATAAGACAGAGCGGAGCTTCAAACGACAAGAGCCTGGAAATTCCAGGCTCTTTTTCCATGCCTCGGCAATGTGACTTTAGTCATTTATTTTCGTGACGTCCTGCACTTCAAGACGATCATTCCCCTCCTCATAATCGATGCTTGTTTGGAAACCCGCTGATGAAGCGTTTTCGAATATCAGGCTCCGTGAACTCTGGAGAGAAGTGTTGCAGAAAGATGCGGTAAGAGCGGTATTTTTAACTTTAACGAAAGGAAATGGCAATGCGTGAACTTACTCAAAACGAAGTGGAAGCCGTGAGCGGCGGTGTTCTGTTCGGTTTCACTTGGAAGGGCCTTTTGGGTTCTGTCGAAAACATCGGAAAAGATGTCATCGTTGGCGCCATTGCCCGCGTGCTGGAGTGATTGGCTGACGCCGCCCCTTTTTTGGGGCATGCTCGCAAAAAAGAGCCTGGAAGTTGCAGGCTCTTTTTTTGTGCCTTTGTGCAGCAAAGTATAAAATTTTCTTCATGAATGCTTCCAGTCGGCATGTCGGGCGTATGCTGATTGGGGGTGTAATTGGAGAATCATCATGAAAGCCGTCAAGACTTTTGCATTTTGCGCCGGTCTTTTGCTTGCCGCTACGGCGGATGTCGCCGCAGCGCGGCCGGGCGGGGGATTTTCAGGACATGGCGGCTTTTCCGGCGGGCACAGCTTCGGTCACGGCGGCTATCACGGTTCGTATTCCGGTTCATACCACGGTGGCGGTTGGGGAGGCGGCTGGAGCGGACACCCCGGCTGGTATGGCAACCACTGGCACGGCGGATGGTATGGCGGCTGGGGCGGCGTCTATATCGACCCGTGGTGGGGTGTCGGCGCCTACTCTTACCCTTACCCCTACTATTCTTATCCCGATGTCGTGGTGGCGCCAGCGGCTCCAGTTTATGTTGAGCCGAACGCGGCGGCTGTTTCACCGTCGGGTAGTTGGTATTATTGCCAAGACCCGGCCGGCTATTATCCCTATGTCAAAAGCTGCAATGGCGCCTGGCAGCAGGTTCCGGCTCAGCCGCCGGCGCAATAAGGTCCTACGGCGACGCCATGCCAAACAAAAAGAGCCCGGGAATTCCAGGCTCTTTTTCC
>DASVYZ010000270.1:0-1969 GCA_036391935.1 Burkholderiaceae bacterium
AGCTCGCCGACTGGGCCGGTGTGGAAAACGAGATTGCCTTGCTGCGGCAGGCGATGGCGTCCGAGCCTGCCGCCGAGGATAATCGCGCCTCGCCGTTCTCCTTCCTGGCATTGCCCGGCACCACGGCTGCCGAGCAGCAGCGTTGCGCCGAAAAATGGGCCTACGCCATGTATCGTCCGCTATGTCTGGCCCGTGCCGAACGCGGGTTTGCCGATCGCCTCTCGCCCGGCAAACCCCACATTGCCTACCTCTCGGCCGACTTTCACGACCATGCCACGGCGCGCCTGATGATCGAGGTATTCGAACGGCATGACAGGGAGCGCTTCCGTTTCACCGCCTATGCCTACGGCCCCAGGGACGATAGCGCCATGACGGCCCGCCTGGAGCGGGCCTTCGACCGCATGGTCGACATCCGCGGCGACAGCGTTTTCGAGGCGGCCGCGAAGATACGTGCCGACGGCGTCGACATCCTGGTCGATCTCAAAGGCTATACGGGCGCCAGCCGCAGCGACATCCTCGCGCTATGCCCCGCGCCGATCCAGGTCAACTATCTCGGCTATCCCGGCACGATGGGAGCGGATTTCGTCGACTACCTCATCGCCGACCGGTTCGTCATTCCGGAAGCGCAGCGGGCGCATTACAGCGAGCGCATCGCCTATCTGCCCGATACCTACCAGCCGACCGATGGCCGTCGCGCAAGGCCCCCTGCGCCGCCGCGCGCTACGCAGGGCTTGCCCGAAAACGGTTTCGTATTTTGCTGTTTCAACCAGGTCTACAAGATCACGCCCGTCATCATGGATGTATGGTGCGCGCTGTTGCGCGACGTGCCCGGCAGCGTGCTGTGGCTGATCGGCAGCGATGCGCCTACGGAGGAAAATCTTCGCCTGGAAGCGGAGCGGCGCGGAGTGGCGCGCGAGCGCATCGTGTTTGCGCCGCGCACCGATCCTGTTTCGCATCTGGCGCGCCACGGCTGCGCCGATCTGTTTCTCGATACCCTGCCGTACAACGCGCATACCACCTGCAGCGATGCCTTATGGATGGGGCTGCCCGTGCTTACCTGCGCCGGCGACACTTTCCCCTCGCGCGTGGCCGGCAGCCTGCTGCATGCACTAGGCCTGCCGGAACTCGTTACGCATGATCTCGCGCAATACGCCGCCCTGGCGCAGGAGCTTGCGCGCGACGTTGCACGCCTCGCGGCGGTGCGCGAAAAGATCATCGTTGCGCGCGATCATGCGCCTCTGTTCGATGCGACGCGCTTCACGCGCAATCTGGAGCAGGTCTATCGGGGCATGCTGGACGCCTTCCCGAGCCGCAGGCGGGAAGTGCGCATCGCCATCGTCGCACCGGAAGGCTATGCCCATAGCCATGCCTTCGACGAGTTCGGCGAGACCCTGCTGCACGGCTTCCGCGCGCTGGGATACAAGGCCGACCTTGCGCGCAATGCCTACTTGCGCCACGGCTTCAACGTCGTCCTCGGCGCCAATCTGCTGACCGTGGAAAGTGCCGCGCTGCTGCCGCGCCATACCGTTATCTACAATCTGGAGCAGATCTATCCCGGTTCGCCCTGGCTCAAGGGGCCGCTGGCCGAATTGTTCGCCAGGTTCGAAGTGTGGGACTATAGCCGGCGCAATGTGACGGCGATAGCGGCCCTGGTGCCGCAGGCGCGGGTGCGCTTTGCCCCGGTCGGCCACATGCCGCAGCTTTGCCGCATTGCTCCCGAGCCGCAGGGCGAAGACATCGACGTGCTGTTCTACGGCTCGCTCAACGACAGGCGCCGCCGCGTGCTGGACGGCTTGCGCCGGCGCGGCGTCAACGTGGAAGCCGTGTTCGGCGTCTATGGTGCGGAGCGTGACGCCTTGATTGCGCGCGCCAAGCTGGTCTTGAACCTTCGCCTATACGATTCGGACATCTTCGAGATCGTGCGCGTGTCCTATCTGCTGGGTAACGGCAAGGCCGTGGTGTCCGAATT
>DASVYZ010000271.1:0-3879 GCA_036391935.1 Burkholderiaceae bacterium
GGAGAACTATTGGTGAATCGAAAAGCGCGTCAGGAACGTCCCTCTTCTTCCGCCGCGCGGTCATTCAGGAATTTGCTGTAGGAGTAGATTTCGCCCTGCAGAAAGCCTTCCGGCAAGTCGAACAACGCATAGTAATAATTCTCGCGGCCCACGCATACCTGCGCCGGCTGACAGTATTGTTCCCAGTCTATGCTTTTCTCGGTGTACATGCCGCCGCTCTTCCAGAAGAAAGGGACGACCTGGGCATCGCGCAAGGCATTGCATAGCGCCGCCGGCGCGCTGTAGTCCTGCGCGGTTTCAAGATGCGAAATCAGCCCGGCGCGTGTTTCCACCACCATCAGCGTCGCCTTGCCGTCGGCATCGAAGTACAGGATGCCGGCTGGATCGGGGAAGAGAAAATATTCGACGAAGCCATGACGTGCAATCAGCGCATCGACCAGCTTGACGATGGCTTCGTCCTGCACGAAGGAATAAGTGTGCTGCACCAGCAGGTCCTTGAGCGTACCGGACTTTTCGACAAAATATTCGCGCTGCAGCGTGGCGATCTCATATTCGAGGCGGTCCATGGCGGATGGATCGCTCTTTTTCAGATAGCGGTCGATCAAACCCTGATTGAAGGCCTCGACAGCGATCATCTCATTGGCTTCGCCTGTGAACAATATCTTCTTGCATGGCAAGCCGCGCAGCGCGCGGCAGAAATCGAGCCCGTTGATGGCCGCCATTGCATAATCGACCACCACCACCGCAGCCGATTGAAACCGCTTCGAGTCGTGCACGATCCGGTAAATCTGATCGACGTCGAGCGCGATGGTACGGCGTTCGAAGGAATAGGTCTGCTCGTCATAGCCGACGCGTATCGGCAACAACTTGCCTTCGTCCGAATGGTAGAGTCCGCCGAGCCAGGCCAATGCTTCGTGCGGATCGAGGAAGCTCTTCACCGCCAAGGAGGGGCTGATCTGGTATTCGACGCTGGCAATGAACGAAGCGCTGTCGTCGACCAGCACGACCGAGGTGGGATGTTGATAGACCGGCAGGGATATTGTCATTGTGAGCCCGCAGCGTGCACCGGCCGGCTCTGGGCTGCCGACAACGGTCACACGATAGTCATTATAAGGCAGCCGGGCGATGAAGTCATGACGCAGACGAGCCTGTCAGAATTCTTCCCAATCGCTGCCGGCCGCAGGGACCGGCCTGAGCGGCACGGGGGGCGCAACGTGCACGCTCGCCACGGCCGCCCTCTGCGGAGCGGCAAGCCTGGCCGATGCCTTGGTCGCCGATTTTGCCGCCGGCTTTGTCGACATCGTTGCGGCGCCGGCCAATTTGAACGCCGCCACCGCCTCCGCCAGAATCGCGGCCTGCTCCTGCATGCTTTCGGCCGCGGCAGCCGCCTGTTCCACCAGGGCGGCATTCTGTTGCGTCATTTCATCCATTTGCGCAATCGCCTGGTTGATCTCGCCGATACCCGCGCTCTGTTCCTGGCTGGCCGACGTGATCTCGCCCATGATGTCGGCCACGTGCTTGACCGAGTTGACGATCTGTTCCATGGTCTGCCCTGCTTCGTCGACCAGCCGGCTGCCGGCATCGACCTTCTCCACAGAATCGCCGATCAGCGCCTTGATCTCCTTGGCTGCGCCGGCCGAACGCTGGGCCAGGTTGCGCACCTCGGCCGCGACCACGGCGAAGCCGCGCCCCTGCTCGCCGGCGCGCGCCGCCTCGACTGCGGCATTCAAGGCCAGAATATTCGTCTGGAAGGCGATGCCGTCGATCACGCCGATGATGTCGACGATCTTGCGTGAGCTATCCTTGATCGACCCCATGGTATGCACCACTTGCCCGACCACCTCGCCACCCTTGGTCGCATATTCCGAAGCCGCCACCACCAACTGGTTGGCTTGCGCGGCATTGTCGGCATTCTGCTTGACCGTCGCGGTCAACTCCTCCATGGAACTTGCGGTCTCTTCAAGGGAGCCGGCCTGCGACTCCGTGCGGGCGGACAGGTCGGCATTACCTTGCGCGATCTCTTCCGACGCCACGCCTATGGTTTCGGTACATTGCCGGACCTTGCCGACCGTCGCGACCAAGCCTTCGTTCATGTCCTTCAAGGCTTGCAACAGCTGCCCCGTCTCGTCGTTCGACTCGACGTAAATGTTTTGCGTCAGGTCGCCTCCGGCAACATTGCGTGCGATGCGCACCGACGCATTCAAGGGTCCGGTAATGGCGCGGATAAGTCTGTACCCGACAAAAACCCCCATCAGGATGCCGACGACGATCCCGCTCAACGCTACGTTGCGCACCATGATGTAAAGGGCTTGCGATTTGGCGAACTCCGCTTTGCCGACCTCGAGCTGCAGCTTGATCAGCGCATCCATGCTTTCCTGCATCGGCGCATAGGTCTGGGCCATCGGGCCCGCCATCAATTCCATTGCCTGCTGGGCGTTGTTGTTTTTCAGCGCATCGACGGTCGGCATCATTCCATCGGCGATAAATTTCTTGCGCGCGGCGGTCGCCTTGTCGGCGAGAACCCGTTCATCGGCCGTAAGCGGACCGGACATGTAGGCATCCCAACTCTTGCCCACCAAGGCGATCGTCTTTTCCACGTCGGCCATCTTTGGCCCGATGACAGCAGGGTCGCCGTTCATGGATTCCGCCACCGCCATGCGATTGCGGTCGATCAGTCGCACCACTTCACCCAATTGCCCCATCGGGATCAAGCGGCTTTCGTACAGCGCCTTGAACGAGGAATTGGTACTGGCCAGGCTGGCAATGCCCATCGCGCCGCCGGCAATCAGTAGCAATGACAGAAAGGCAATCACGAAAGTGAGCCGCGATTGGATGGTCACATTTTTGAACATTAGATCTCCTCTGATTCGACGGCTGCGTCTGACGCGCTACTCTGAACGATCATACATGGCAGCCATACCAGCTGCTACCTTCGAGTCATAAGATGCCCGCATTTTGTTGCTTTCGCGTACGCCCCCTAAAAAAAACGCCCGGGATACCCCAGGCGTAATATTGGCAAAATATGGCGAGCCGCTATTTGACGAAGATCAATTGAAAGTCTTGCCTTCCGCCGCGAGCCTGGCCAACAGCGGTGCCGGCTTCCAGGCGTCGCCATGGCGACCCTTGGCATACTTTTCCATCGCCATGACCACGTTGGGCAGGCCGACCGTATCGGCATAGAACATCGGGCCGCCGCGGAATACAGGGAAACCGTAGCCGGTCAGGTAGACCATGTCGACGTCGGAGGCGCGTGTGGCGATGCCTTCTTCGAGAATGTAAGCTGCTTCGTTGACCAGCGCGAACACCAGGCGTTCGACGATTTCCTGATCGCTGATCTTGCGCCGCTCGACACCGAGATCGGCAGAATGCTTGACAATCATGTCGTTGACGACTTGCGAAGGATAAGCCTTGCGGTCGCCCGCCTTGTAGTCGTACCAGCCGGCGCCGGTCTTCTGGCCGAAACGGCCCATTTCGCACAGCAGGTCCGCCGTCTTGGAATAAGTCACTTCCGGTTTTTCGATATAGCGGCGCTTGCGGATATACCAGCCGATATCGTTGCCGGCCAGGTCGCCCATGCGGAACGGGCCCATGGCGAAACCGAATTTTTCAACGGCCTTGTCGACCTGCTCCGGCAGGGCGCCTTCCTCGAGCAGGAAGCCGGCCTGGCGGCTGTACTGCTCGATCATGCGGTTGCCGATGAAACCGTCGCACACGCCCGACACCACGCCGGTCTTCTTGATCTTCTTCGACAGACCCAGCACGGTGGCCAGCACGTCCTTGCCGGTCTTGGCGCCGCGCACGATTTCCAGCAGCTTCATCACATTGGCCGGACTGAAGAAGTGCATGCCGACCACGTCTTGCGGTCGCTTGGTGAAGCCG